>JAUPVE010000076.1 GCA_030917205.1 Patescibacteria group bacterium
AATCACTAGCCTCACTACTGCTGAATCAGGATTGACCGCTGAGACCTTGCCAATCAAAATACCATTGTTGACTACTACGGCTTGTCCAAAACTAATACCCCTATCAGAACCAGCACTAATCAATAATAAATTTTTGTTGATGGGATCTCGACTCAAAATATTGGCGACTTCAAAATTAAAATTATTTTGGTCACGAAAATTTAATAAACTCCTAAGCTGTTCATTCTCGGACTTCAAAGATTGTAATTTGGCATTGTCAACCAAAAGTTTCTGATAGTCTTGTTGTAGATTGTCACTCGGGGCCAATAATCTATTGACTGAATCTTTGGGTATAAAAATCGTCCTAACCAAAACTCCAAAATCAAAAATCTGACCATTTTTCAATAAAATTAGTAGAAAAATGGTCACAAGGCTCAAAGCAAATAATTTTATATTTAACCTCAGCATATTACACTAAGCTAAATCTTTGGTTGGAGGTAAAAGCACTTCTTTGAGATGCTCTAAATCATCTAATATCTTACCAGCTCCTCTGACCACTGCTGTTAATGGTTCATCAGTAATATAAACTGGCATTTTTGTTTCTTTGGAAATCAATTCATCAAGCCCCCGAATCAGAGCACCACCGCCAGTCAGCACCATACCTTTTTCATACAAATCAGAAACTAATTCTGGTGGTGAACTTTCAATGGTAGCCTTGATGCTATCGACAATTATTTTCATAGGCTTGACTATAGCTTCTCGGACATTGGAGTCAGTGATGTGTACTTCTTTTGGCAAGCCAGTAATCAAATCACGACCGCGCATGACTGCTTCTAAAGTTTGATTTAGTGGTAAAACTGAACCCACTTGGATTTTGATCCTTTCAGCTGTACGCTGACCTAATAGTAAATTAAATTTATCACGAGCATATTGAATAATGGCTTCGTCCAACTTATCCCCGGCTAGCTTCAATGAACGCCAAGAAACAATCCCAGAAAGCGAGATAACAGCAATTTCGGTAGTACCACCGCCCAAGTCAACAATCATACTGCCAGTAGCCTCCTGAATGGGCAAGCCAGCCCCTATGGCTGCTGCCATGGGCTCTTCTATCAGCCACACCTCTGAAGCACCAGCCCTCAAGACCGCGTCTTCTACAGCCTTTCTTTCTACCTCAGTCACATCTAGTGGTATAGCGATAACTACGCGTGGACGAGGTACAAAAGTCATTGATTCACGGTGTACTTTTTCAATGAAATATTTGATCATCTTCTCAGTCACTTCAAAATCAGAAATAACTCCATCAACCATTGGCTTTGTCACAGTGATGTGCTGTGGAGTTTTTCCCAACATGGTTTTGGCATCTTCACCAACAGCAATTATTTTTTCGGTGCGATTGTTGATAGCCACGACACTAGGTTCATTGATGACGATGCCTTGATCTTTGACATAAACCAAAGTACTAGAAGTACCTAGATCAATACCCATATCTTTAGAAAATCTGCGGAATAGTTTTTTAAACATTGTAATTTATATTAAAACCTGATTATCGCTAGCAAAAATTAGTAAGCTTTAGCAAATAGTACTCGTTTTTTAGATACTTTACCACTGTAAACACATTTGCCCAGCTCGGGTGCTTGATCAAAAGGAATACATCTGATAGTGGCACTAGTCTCTTGTTTTATTTTTTGCTCTACCTCTCTATCGCCAGACCAATGAGCCAAAACAAAATTATTATTATTTATTTCTTTGACAAAATCATCCCAATTATCTACGGTCTTAGTTTTTTGCAGACGGACATTGACGGCTTGCTCAGTCAAATAATTTTGAATATCTAGCAAAGTTTTTTTGATAGTGGCAGCTAGCTCAGTGACTTTGACATTTTCTTTACTCAATTTATCTCGACGCACTAAAACTACCGAGTTATTTTCAATGTCTTTGGGCCCAACTTCCAAACGAATAGGTACACCTTTTTTCTCCCACTCATTGAACTTGGCACCAGCACTAAGCTCTGGGCGATAATCAATCTCACATTCTTTGACACCAGTTTTTAATTTTTTAACAAAATCTAAAACTTTGGCATTATCTTCATTGTTTTTCAGAATTGGTACAATCACTACTTTGATCGGAGCGATAGCTGGCGGTAAAACCAAGCCATTGTCATCACTATGAGTCATGATGAGTCCGCCAATAATACGCGTGCTCATGCCCCAGCTAGTTTGCCAAACATATTGAAATTTATTTTCTTGATCCAAATATTTTGTCTCAAAAGCTTTGGCAAAATTTTGACCAAGATTATGTGAAGTAGCAGACTGCAAAGCCTTACCATCTTGCATCATAGCCTCGATAGTATAAGTATGCAGTGCTCCGGCAAATTTTTCACTATCTGACTTCTTACCCGCTACTACACTCATAGCTAATTTTTTTTCGACCAATTCTTTGTAAACTTTTAACATTTTTTTAGCCTCTTTTTCAGCCTCAGCTTTGGTGCTATGCGCAGTATGACCCTCTTGCCAGAGAAACTCTGAAGTGCGTAAAAAAGGACGAGTACGCATTTCCCAACGCATGACATTGGCCCACTGGTTGATTAAAATAGGCAAATCACGCCAAGATTTTACCCATTGGGAAAAACTATTATTAATAATAGTTTCTGAAGTTGGACGGATGATCAGCTCTTCTTCCAATTTAGCCGTTTCATCGACTACAATCTGACCATTTTCATCATTTTTCAAACGATAGTGAGTGACGACTGCACATTCTTTGGCAAAACCATCGACATGACTCGCCTCTTTAGCAAAAAAAGACTTGGGTATCAAAAGAGGAAAATACATATTTTTATGTCCAGTGTCTTTGATCTTTTTATCTAGCAACTTCTGAATATTTTCCCAAATAGCGTAGCCATAGGGCTTGATAATCATCGTGCCTTTGACTGGACCATATTCGGCTAGGTCAGCTGCTTCAATAACATCCAAATACCATTTGGAATAATCCTCTGTTCTTTTTGTAATTACTTTGTTCATATTATTTACTATCAATATATTGCTGAATTCTTATTTTTTCTTGGATTAATAATTCTCCTCCGTATTCACCGCTATGCGCTTTTTGTCCAGCGTAAGAAGCTTTTTTCTGATCAATGTGCAGATCAATGATCAAGCGTCCTTGCTCTGACTGGACATAAGCATGAAAACGCGGATAAAGGCCAGTGCCCAAGCGACGAATAAAACTATCACTGTGATGACTAGGATGATAACCTAATTGTCTAAACAGTAATAAATGATTACCAAAAATATCTTTGACTGCAAAATTCATTTTAGAATAAGTTTTTAATTTTATCTAAAAAACCAACGCCATATTTCTGCACATCTCTATAAGTAATGACCACCACCAAGGCCATCAACAACATAAAACCAACATTGTGAGCTATGCCTTCAACTTTTTCACTAACTTTTTTTCTCCTAATCTTTTCTATCACAATAAATAATAATCTACCTCCATCAAGAGCTGGGAAAGGAAGGATATTAATGATACCTAAATTAATCGATAAAATAGCCGCAAATTGTAATAAGTATATAAAGCCCATTTCCGCTACCTGACCAGTAATCACTGCTACTCCGATGGG
>JAUPVE010000077.1 GCA_030917205.1 Patescibacteria group bacterium
ATCATTTGTTTCTTCATCGGTGACATAGGCACCCTGTATACGTTTTAATTTTGAGGCATCTGAGGTCATAAAAAGCATATCGCCTTTACCCAACAACTTCTCTGCCCCAGAAGAATCTAGGATTGTTCTAGAATCCATGGCTGAGGCTACAGCAAAGGCAATACGCGAAGTGATATTAGCTTTGATGAGGCCAGTAATCACATCCACCGAAGGTCTCTGGGTGGCCAAAATCAAATGAATGCCAGCAGCTCTACCAAGCTGAGCCAAGCTGACGACAGCTGCCTCTACTTCTTTAGCAGCTAGTGACATCAGGGCAGCAAACTCATCGACTATCACTACATAATAAGGCAAGCGATTTACAATCACTGCTTTATTATAGGACTCAATATTTTTTTTATTAGCTGCCTGTAATAGTTTGTAGCGCTCATGCATTTCATTGACTACAAAGCGCAGGGCATTGATGGTCTTGTCTGTCTCATTGATAACCGGTGACTCCAAATAAACAATGTCATTATAAATAGATAGCTCTACTCGCTTGGGATCAATCAAAATAAAACGTAAATCATCTGGTGAGTTCTGATACATCAAACTCAAAATAATATTATTGATACAAACTGACTTACCAGCACCAGTAGAACCAGCAATCAAAAGGTGCGGCATACTAGCTAGGTTGGCCATAATAGCAGCACCAGAAACATCCTTACCTAGAGCAATGCTCAGATTGCTCTTACGCCTTGTGTAAGCCGAGCTTTCTAGCACATCTCTAAGCTTGACGGTAGCCACGGTCCTATTTGGCACCTCGATACCAACCAAAGACTTGCCAGGAATTGGCGCTTCCATTCTGATCGGGTGGGCAGCCAAGGCTAGAGCCAAGTCGTTTTGGAGGGTCAGAACTTGAGCCAAACGCACACCTTCGGCTGGCTTCAGAGTATATTGAGTGACCGTTGGTCCAACACTAACCTCGTCCATAGTGACATCAATGCCAAAATTCTCAAAAGTTTTTTGAATCTTATGGGTGTTGGCCTCGATGTCTCCAGAGTCCGGCTTATTGGTAGACCTGTTCAAGAGGTCCATGGGAATCACAATCTTTTTTCTTGGCCTGTGACTTACTTCACTTGTTTCAATATTTGTATCAACTTCTTTTTCGAACTCTACCACTATCTCCTCACTTTTCTTTTCAGGAATTATTATTTCATCTGGCACAAACTCCTCTTCTAGTTCTTCTTCAATTGGGCTAGATGGGATAATTTTTTCTTTTAACAGACCTAGGGATTTTGCTCTGATGCTTATATCTTTAAATGAAGTATTAAGACTAATAAAAACACCAATCACTAGCATGGCTACAAATACAGCCAAGGAACCCCAGAATCCTAAAAAGCTAGAAAAAATATAACCAATGCCGTAGCCCAGTGCTCCGCCACCTGTGCCATTTTGGCTAATATCGGAAAAGCTGTAATCCGAAACTAAAAAATTAAATAAACCGGTAAAAGATAGCATCAACAAAAATAAACCTACATAGGTAGGAATTTTTAGACGGTGACTCTGGCTACGTAAGAGAAAATAGCCGAGTAATAATAAAACTAAAATAAATAGCCAATCAGCCCAACCAAATAAAAACCCTAGACCATAATTCAAACCCCGGCCAAAGGTGCCGGCTAGGTTAAAAAATGACAAGATAGAAAGAAAGGCCAATAAAAAAACCACAATAGTAATGATGGCTCCTTTGGTATCTGGCGAAATATTGAAACCAGCAGCCAAATCTTTATCGAGTTTTTCCTCCTGTTTACGCTTATTTTTTTTGGACATAATAAAAAGCTTATTAAGTAGCTATTTTGTCCCTATATTTTACCATAATCTGGCACAAAAATAAAATCTAGGCAAAACAAAAAACCCCCAATAATTTGGGGGTTTTTATTACTTAACTTTGTCAATAAATCCAGTACCAGCTGGTATTTTTCGACCCAAGATCACATTTTCTTTCAAGCCTCGTAGATGATCTATGCGACCAGAGATGGCAGCGTCTATCAAAACTCTGGCGGTTTCTTGGAATGAAGCGGCTGACAAGAATGAATCTGAAGTCAAGGATGCTTTGGTAATACCTAGTAATAAGACCTCTCCTTTGGCTGCCTGACCCTTGGTTCTCAAGTTAGCCTCAGTAAACTGCGTACTGGTAATCACTTCGCCTGGCAATAAGTCGGTATCGCCCACATCTTTGATCAAAATCCTGGAGAACATTTGTTTGACGATCAACTCAACGTGTTTATCGTTCAAATTCTGACCCTGTAAGGAGTAAATACTCTTAATTTCTTTGATAATATATTTTTGTACGGCCAACTGTCCTTTGATCTGATACAGCTCATGTAAATCAACGCTGCCTTCTGTCATTGACTGTCCTTCGGCCACTATGTCTTTATTTTTTACATAAAGTTTGTAGCCAGCTGGGATGATGACATCAATAACTTCGTTTTTATGATTGATAACTTGTAGCTGATCTTCTGTCAATTTAGCAATGCCGGCAAAGGTGGCTCTGACTTCTTGTTCTTCATTGATAATCAATAGTTGATCCTTAGCAACTTCTTCACCATCTTTGACCTTCAGCTCCATGGACTTATCTAGACTGTATTTGGCAATGCGAGCACCTTGTGGCTCAATCTTAATAACGCGATTATCTTTGCTGACCAGCTTATTGGTTTCATCAATCAAAACTATACCGTTGACTGGGGCAATGATAGCAGCCTTCTTTGGCAAGCGAGCTTCAAACAACTCTTCAACTCTTGGTAAACCTTGCGTAATATCTCCCTCGGATACACCACCAGTATGAAAAGTTCTCATGGTCAACTGAGTACCAGGTTCACCAATACTTTGAGCGGCCACGATACCAACGGCCGTGCCTTTTTCCACTAGATGATTGTAACCCAAGTCATAACCATAACATTTTTTACAAACACCGCGGACAGCTTTACAAGTCAAGACTGAGCGAATATGCATTGATTCTGGATCAATCTTGGCAATATGGTCGGCTAGTTCTTTGGTGATTAAGGTTCCTTTTTTGATAACCACTTTTTTACTGCCAGCTTCTTTGATGTCGTCTATCAACACGCGTCCGATCACACGATCGTGTAGTGGCTCGTTGAGCGCTCGACTTTCTTCTTTATCGATAATCAAGCCTTCAGTATCTCCGCAATCATCCTCTAAGACCACAACGTCCTGGGAAACATCCACCAATCTTCTGGTCAAATAACCAGCGCTGGCTGTACGTAGAGCAGTGTCAGATAAACCTTTTCTAGTACCGTGAGTGGAAATAAAATATTCCAATACGTCCAAACCTTCACGGAAACTAGCTTTGATCGGCAATTCAATAACTTCACCAGCTGGGTTGATAACCGTACCTTTCAAACCCATGATCTGCAACATCTGTGACCAAGTACCACGAGCACCAGAGTTGATAATAGAGGCAATGGAATTTTCTTGATCAAATACTAATTTACATTGTTCACTGATACGATTTTTAATTTCATTCCAAACTTCAATTACTTTAATGT
>JAUPVE010000078.1 GCA_030917205.1 Patescibacteria group bacterium
AAACATTTTTGGTACCAGAAAAAAAACGAGCTGATGCCTATAATTTTATCCGCGAAAAAATAGCTTTAGGGCAACAAGCTTTTGTCATCTGCCCCCTGATTGATGAGAGCGACAAACTGGGCGCTAAATCAGTACTCAAAGAATATGAAAAATTAAAAAAAGAAATATTTCCCGATTTGAATATCAGCATGCTCCATGGCCAAATGCCTAGCGAAGAAAAAAACTCCATAATGTCAGATTTCAAAGCTAAGAAAAGCTCAATTTTAGTCGCTACCTCAGTCATCGAGGTAGGAGTAGATATACCAGACGCCACACTGATGGTCATAGAAAGTGCTGAAAGATTTGGCCTATCCCAGCTCCACCAATTTCGTGGACGCGTAGGTCGCAATAATTTACCAAGTTTTTGTATGCTTTTTACCAGCGACCCTACCAAGCAAGCCACTGAAAGATTACAAATTTTAGCCAAAGAAAATGATGGTTTCCGACTAGCGGAGCTTGATCTAGAATTGCGTGGTAGTGGTGAAATATTTGGTACCAAACAAACTGGCCTAATGGCACTACGCATTGCCAAGCTGACTGATACTATCTTAATCAAAAAAGCCCAAGACTGGGCTAAGAAAATTATAAATAATAAAAAATATCACTCTCAAGCTCAAGTTTCTAAACTACTAGATGACTTGAAAACTGAAATGCATTTGGAATAAAAGACTATTGTCCCCAACCTAGAGATGCTTCACATGCATCAAGTGACATATCTGTAAAACCGCCACCACAAATCATGAGACAGCTAAGTTTAAAATCTCTATCGCCAAAAATTGCATAACGATAACTGGAGTATCCACCACCAAATGCACTTATAGCACAACAGTGTAGGGCAAAATTATCTCTAGGAGTACTAGCTCCAAATATTTCTAAATCACTTTGTGTTATATTGCATTGTTCTATTAACTTACATTCTCCACCCTCCCAGATACAAATATTAGAAAGTGCCCCACAGGATGTAGCATCTTTTTGCATAGAACAAGAAGGTTTCACAATAATAGCACCATCAACACAGGCCGCCTCATTTATATTTGGAGTAATCAAACTATCCAGCACCCAATTACACCTATCACTTGGACAAGATGTCTCTGTCTTATGCAAGGCACAAGGTATCTTATCTAGTGTCGTTGTCAGTGGCTGAAATGATATTAAATTTTTACTAATCAAAGATAACAAAAGGTAGCCCCCAAATAAAATTACTAAACCAACTAAAGTACCATTTATTTTATCTTTGGCTTGAGATATTTTGGAAGAATTACCACCAGCCAAGAGCCATTGCCAGCCGGCATAGACGAGCATAAACATCGCGACTATGCTAGCAAACATACCGCCATATCGATAAATAGCTTTGATATAATTAGCTAAAGATGCACCATCAATATTAACTGTATCACCGGCTGTATAAAATCCTGGAATGGACATAGCTGGTATAAATGGTAACTTAAAAGTATCATCATTTTTTTGATCGGCAGCCAATACGTCTGGTGTTGATATGATAAAATATGAAAAAATAAAAATTAGAGATAAAGCTAAGAATAAAAATTTTTTTTTATGTATCATAAAAATTAATCACATGAACTAGAATTAGCTTGAAAATGCCACCATTCACCTTTCGGACCTTCATAAGGAACAAAGCATGCTCCGACCATAATTCTATTTAATACCTGCTGAGCATCATATAAACCAGTTGGACAACTAGCAGCATTAGAGCAATTATATTTTTTTTGTAAAAAAGATTTACCCTCAGAATCTCTACCACACGTATTAAAACTCGGCGTAGTAATGCAAACATCAACAGCGGTACCCGTCTGATGAGGGGCATCACAACCAGGTTTAGCCGCCTCATTACAACTACTGCAAGTACAACGACCTGTCTTTAATTTATTTTGATAACAATCATAAAGTTCCTGTTGTTTCGCAAAAGTACGATAAGCACTCGTGATAGTCATACTTTCAGCTGGACTCAACATAGCCACAGCCTTCTTTAACTTATTGATAGTATCAATAGTCAGGCGACAATCTGAACACCCAGACTCAGCTAGACCGGCAATATTGACATCCTGCAGAGTACTTTCTGAGGGGCAGGCAGTAGATAGAGGTGGCACACAATAATTAGCGATAGACTCATCAGCGCGCAATTGCTCAGCCGTAGCTGGCACCCAAAGGCAATTAGCTCTTTTACAACTATCTTCTGTCTTAGTAGCCACACAAATATTTACAATGTCTGGTAAAGTAGCATTCAATGACTTAAAAGATATTAAGTTTGTACTAATTAGTGATAATAAAAGATAGCCGCCAAAAAGCAAAGCTAAGCCCATCAAGGTACCGCTGATCTTACTTTTGGCTTGCGATATTTTGGAAGAATTACCGCCAGCAAGTAGCCACTCCCAGCCAGCATAGACCAACATAAACATAGCAACGATGCCGGCAAAAATACCACCATAACGATAAACGGCTACGATATAATTTCCTAAGGTATCGCCAGTAACTATAATTTTATCTGTAAATATACTACCAGGGATATCAATACTAGGCTTAAACTCTATACCCTTCACTTCTGTTTTGGCATCCTTAGTACTCTCACTCGGAGCTATCTGGGCAAATACAAAAAATGGTGAACTAAGCAAGGTAAGGAAATAAAAAATAAGTAAAAACTTTTTGAACATTTATTTTAATCTTATACTTTGTAAAGTTCCGCTATTTCTGTCTGTAAAATATAAAATCGTACCGTCAGCTGAAACTGTCAAATTATAACCAGAGTATGCACCCTCCGAGCCAACCGGACTAGCCAGCAATGTCTTGACTCCAGAGTTCAAATCTACTCTATAAAAATTGTCTGGGTATTGATCAGCAATTTCCGGATAAATACCCGCTCCTCTTGGCAAGCCCTGCGGGACAGCACAAAACATAGTACTATCATCTGTATAGGTACACTTCTCAGGCCAAGTATTGATATTGAGTGAAACTTTTAGTTCACCCATCTCACCGGTCTTACCACTAGTCACCCAAAGATTTGGTAAATAATCAGTCTGAGCGTTGTAGACACTATAAGTCAAAGATTTACCACTAGGCGACCACTTAGATGTGAAGCCCGAACCAGCTACTTCAAAAGCTTGTAAATTTTCTCCATTCAAACCAATGGGATAAACCATCTGACGCAAATTATCAATACTTTTTTGATGTAGAGCGGCTACCTGATTGTCCGGTGAAAAAGCGATTTGGGTACTATATGATTTATCACCTAATTTTTCTACCAAAGCCAGTCCTGAGCCATCATCTTTGGCTACCACAATCCAATTGTTATCAGGATCATTTTGACTAGCATCACTAAACCATTTAGCGGCAATTGCATCACCCTGCTGACTAAATGAAAAATCCTGCATTTCTTGAGGAATGGTCGTTTGTTTTTTATCTTTAAAATTATAAAGTACATTGACTCCATCGGGATACTCAATAATTGCTTTTTCTCCGGTATTACTCCA
>JAUPVE010000079.1 GCA_030917205.1 Patescibacteria group bacterium
GGTGAAATATTTTAAATCAGTTGATTTTTAGAGCACTAAATGGTAGAATAATTTTATAATTTTTGATTATTATGGGTAAATTTTCCAAATATCAGGCCACTAAGATTGAGTCAAAATGGCAAAAATATTGGCAAGAGCATAAGACTTTTTTGGCTACAGACGATGGCGCTGAAAAGTTTTATGGTTTAGTAGAGTTTCCTTATCCATCGGGTGAGGGATTGCATGCTGGACATTTGCGCTCCTATACAGCTATGGATGTCATTGCTCGGTATCAGCGTTTTTTGGGTAAAAATGTTTTGTATCCTATGGGTATGGATGCTTTTGGCTTACCAGCCGAAAACTATGCAATCAAAAAAAATATCCCCCCCCAGGAGACTACTAGAAAAAATATTGACAATTATATCCGTCAGCTACAATTAGTAGGCTATAGTTTTGATTGGTCAAGATTTTTGGAAACCACCAACCCAGAATATTATCGCTGGACACAGTGGATTTTTATCCAGATGTGGAAAGAGGGTTTAGCTTACAAGGCTCAAGAAAATATTAATTGGTGTCCTTCTTGTTTGATTGGACTGGCCAACGAAGAAGTGATTGGTGGCAATTGTGAGCGTTGTGGTAGTGTGGTTGAGAAAAAAGAAAAAGAACAATGGCTTTTGAGGATTACCAAATATGCGGATCGTTTGATTGATGATCTGGCTAAAGTAGATTTCTTAGAACAAATCAAGACCCAACAAAAAAATTGGATTGGTCGTTCTGATGGCGCTGAGATTAATTTTTCTATCAAAGATAGTGAAAATAAATTAAAAGTTTTTACTACTCGACCCGACACTATCTTTGGCGTCACTTTTATGGTAATTGCTCCAGAGCATCCCTTGATTCAGGACTCAGCAGACAAAATTGAAAATCTAGAAGAAATAAAAAAATATATTGTAGCTAGTCGCAAAAAAAGTGATCTAGAAAGATCTGACCTCAGTCGTGAAAAAACTGGTGTAGAAATAAAAGGCCTCAAAGCCATCAATCCAGTCAATAATGAAGAGCTACCAATTTTTGTCGCTGACTATGTGACAGTGGCTTATGGCACTGGCGCTATCATGGCTGTACCAGCTCATGACCAAAGAGACTGGGAATTTGCTAGAAAATATAAATTAGAAATAAGACCAGTCATAGAGGGTGGTGATTTGGATAAAGAAGCTTATCCTGCTCTCAATGGTGTGAAGATGATCAACTGCGGTCAGTTTACAGGACTATCGGTAGCGGATTTTCAAATCAAGATTGTAAATTGGTTACAAAAAAATAAAGTAGGCCAGGCTACTGTCAATTATCGTTTGCATGATTGGATTTTTTCTCGTCAAAGATATTGGGGTGAGCCTATTCCGATGGTGTATTGCACCAAATGCGATTGGCAGCCTGTAGCAGAATCTGATTTGCCTATAGTTTTGCCTGATGTCAAAGATTTCAAACCAGGTGAAGAGGGTCAATCGCCATTAGCCAAGCTAGAAAGTTGGATCAAGACTACTTGTCCCAAGTGCGGTGGTGAAGCCAGAAGAGAAACTGATACCATGCCAAATTGGGCTGGGTCAAATTGGTATTTTATCCGCTATACCGATCCTAAGAATAATCAGCAATTAGCTGATCCAGAAAAAATAAAACACTGGTTGCCAGTAGATTGGTACAATGGTGGTAATGAGCACACTACTTTGCATCTTTTGTATTCTCGTTTTGTTTTCAAATTTTTGTATGACATTGGCGTGATACCAAAAACAGTAGGTGATGAGCCTTATAAAAAGCGTACTGCTCAGGGTATGATTTTAGGTAGTGGTGGTGTCAAAATGTCCAAGTCCAAAGGCAATGTCGTCAATCCTGATGATTATATCAAACAGTATGGAGCTGACGCCTTGCGCATGTATATCATGTTTCTGGGGCCTTTTGATCAGTCGATTGCTTGGGATGACAAAGGTGTGACTGGTTTGGTCAGATTCTTGAATAGAGTCTGGGATTTGCAGACTAAGATAGTAGATGAGGCTGAGCTGGATTCAGCAGCCGAACGCTTGTTGCATCAGAGTATCAAGAAGATAGGCGATGATATTATGTCCATGCATTTTAATACAGCCATTTCTCAGCTCATGATATTAATGAATGCTTTTGATAAGCAAGAGCAGATATCTCGAAATATTTTTGAAAAAATTATTATTTTATTATCTCCTTTTGCCCCACATATCAGTGAGGAGCTCTGGGAAAAATTGGGCCACCAAGATAGTATTACTTTAGCTACTTGGCCAAAATTTGATCAGGCTTTATTGCAAAACCAATTAGTGACTGTCGGTATTCAAGTCAATGGCAAGCTGCGTGATACAGTCGAGTTACCAGCTGACACAGAGGACAGTGCTGATTTGCAAGCACAAATTTGCTCACGAGAAAAAGTACAAAATGCTTTAAATGGGGCTAAAGTAAAAAAGTTTATCTATATCAAAAATAAAATTATTAGTTTGGTAGCTTAATGAAAGAAATATTTTTACGTGACAATAATTTAGACGAAGTGGCTCATGAGGTCGCTGCTGTTTTGGCTTCTGGCGGAGTGATAGTCTATCCAACAGAGACCGCCTATGGTTTGGGGGCCGATTATTTCAACGAAGAGGCAGTCAAAAAAATATTTTTGATCAAACAACGTGAAGCTGAAAAGCCATTGCCAGTCATTGTCAGTGATTGGGGAGCGGCTGAGCAACTAGTTGTCTTTGATGATGGGATTAGACAGATTTTAGCTCAGCATTGGCCTGGACCACTGACGGCTGTTTTGCCATTTCGTTTGTTTGGACAGAAAAGCTATTTTCCTGAAACTTTGGGCTTGCGTATTTCTAGTCATATCTTTTGTCAAAAACTATCTTTGCTTGCCAAAAATCCTATCGTCAGTACCTCGGCTAATATTTCTGGAAGTGGAGCTCTCTATAGCATGGAGCAAATCAAAGAACAATTCAGTCAGCTGAATATCCAGCCTGATTTACTCATCAATGCCGGTAATTTGCCACTGACTCCAGCAACTACAGTGATCAGAAGTGTAGCTGGTAAGATAGAAGTATTGCGTCAAGGTAAAATAAATATTTACCCTGTTAAATAATTTTTTAAGATTAGTCTTAAAAAATTAAATTTAATTCTGCTGGCATAAATATTTTTCAGGAATTATTGGGGTAGGGTGTACTTATTAAATGGTTTATTAATTAAATTTATTTAACAGGGTAAATAAAAAAACAGATATATGTTGCATTTGGGATTTTTTTCTTCATGGTTTCCGTCAAAAGTACGCCAGCAAATGCGTGAGCTTTATGCCTCTACTATTATTGTCAATTTTGCTTTGGCCATGGTCATGTTTTGGGAGCCAGTTTATCTATATGATATTGGCTATTCCTTGCAAAAAATTGTTTTATTTTATCTCATTACCTATGTAGCCTACTTAGTTT
>JAUPVE010000004.1 GCA_030917205.1 Patescibacteria group bacterium
TATTGCTCAGCTAGAAGAAAAGTTGGAAGTAAAATTTAAGGATATTAACATATTAAAAAATGCTTTAGTGCATCGTTCATATTTAAACGAGCACAAAGATTTTCCGATTGATCAAAATGAGCGTTTGGAATTTTTGGGCGATGCAGTGCTAGAGTTATCAGTGACTGACTACTTGTACCACAACTATAAAGATGACGAAGGTGTTCTCACTAATTGGCGCTCAGCTTTAGTCAATGCCACACACCTTGCTATGATTGCTGAAAAATTAGGAGTTTATAATTTTCTATATTTGAGTCGTGGTGAGTCGCAGGATACCAATAAAAAAGCTCGTGGCTACATCTTGGCCAATGCCATGGAGGCCTTGCTGGGCGCTATCTATCTTGATCAGGGTTTTAGGACGGTAGATAAATTTATCAAGAAAAATATTCTATCTACTTTACCAGAGATTATTGCTTCACAAACCTATATAGATGCCAAGAGTCGTTTTCAAGAAAAAGCTCAAGAAATAAATAGTGTCACTCCACGCTATCGAGTGTTATCAGAGTCTGGGCCAGATCATAATAAAAAATTCATCATCGGCGTCTATCTGGATAAAGAGCTAGTAGCTGATGGCGAGGGCTACAGCAAGCAAGAAGCTCAAACTGACGCTGCTACAAAAGCTTTGAAAGTAAAGGGATGGTAAATCCCTTTTTTTGTTTGCATAAATAAAAAATAACTTCGGTACCTCAACACACGGTGGATATCTTTATTTTGACCCCGCCGCAATTCCGCGAGCGGAATAGCTACGGGGCGAGATGTGGTCTTCAATTTTGTATATAGATAATAAATAATATTGGTGCTTAACACGCGGTGGATAAATATATTTTGACAAAAAAAATAGCACATAATATAATTATAGCGATCGCTCATGCCACCTTTCGGGTCGCCGGCAAGGAGACAAGTGCGTTTGAAGCGGAGAATGAACTTCCCCAACCGTCACGCAGTCTTTTGCTGACATGCTGCCGTCTTCTCACATGCGGCGACCCAACCTTTCACCCTCCCAAAGCTTCGGCTACGGGAGGGTTTCATTTTTATATTGATTATTGACAGAGTTAGCATATTTTATTATCATAATTTGATATTTGTTCCCGCGATGACCACCAACAGCCTTGCTAGGAGGTAGAATCTTGAAAACAGAGAAAACGATTCAAATCATTGGTCGCTGGGTGCCGGAGCCTATGATTCCGGCTGAGCAGATCGATGCTGCGGATCTTGACAGAGTCTTGTCGAGCGTTCGGCTCTTGGAGCTGATGCGGAATGACCTGACCGTCTTTGATGGTCAAAACAGCTATCCGCGTCTGCGTTTGGTCAAGTATCAATATCCTTGGTTACTTTGTGGCAATGTCATTGCCTGGCGTCTTACTTTCGTGCGCAAAGGTGCACCCTGGTGTCAGCCACTGGTTTTCTACTGCCCCGGCAGTGTCACGAAGAACGGTGAGCTCTTGAAAGGCAAGCCCTGCATCAAGGAGCTGATTGTCGGCTACCCGATCTATCCACCGGCCAAGTGGGTGGTCAGTACCGAAGATGTTGCCTAGTCAACGCTTCACACTTCAGGGAACTCACACTCGGTGGGTTCCCTGATCATTTATCAAAAATTATAAATTATGTTAAAATAATAACGCTTACAGCAGTTATTTTTTTATTTATGTATTTAGAAAAATTAGAAATTCAAGGTTTTAAATCTTTTGCCAATAGCACGGAGCTTTTTTTTAATCGGGAGCTGACAGCTATAGTCGGTCCAAATGGCTCTGGTAAATCAAATATCGCCGATGCTGTGCGTTGGGTCTTGGGCGAGCAGAGCTCCAAGACTTTGCGGGGCAAAAAATCCGAAGACGTCATTTTTGCTGGTTCTGACAAAAAAGCTCGTTTGAGCTATGCTCAGGTTAGTCTGTATCTTAATAACCAAGACCACCTAGCTGATGTAGAATTTGAGCAGATTATAGTCACTCGCAGGATTAATCGGGACGGTGAAAGTGAATACTTGATTAATAATAGTCGGGTGCGTCTTATGGATGTGCAACTGCTGCTAGCCAAAGCCAATTTTGGTCAAAGGACTTACAGTGTCATTGGCCAGGGCATGATTGATTCTATTTTGACATCTTCATCGGCTGAGCGTAAAGAATTTTTTGATGAAGCGACTGGTGTCAGGCAGTTTCAAATAAAAAAAGATCAGTCAATTAATAAACTAGAAGGCGCTAAAGATAATTTAGCTCAGACTAGTCAGATATTGAATGAGTTAGAGCCACATTTGCGTAGTTTGACTAGACAGGTTAAGAAGCTAGAAAAGCGTGAACAACTCAAAGAAGAATTAAATAATTTACAAACTGATTATTATAGTTTTTTGACTAAACAATTAAACGATGAATTGTCTGGTCACAAAAAAAGACACCAAAGTCTTTTGGTAGAGGTGTCAGAATTGAATCAAAAATTAGTTGACTTACAAACAGGCTTAGAAAAAGAAGAGAGGGGTAGGAGCCGTCAAGATAATTTTGATCATTTACAAAATCGTTTGAGTCAGGCTCAGAATGAGCTCAATAGTTTGCTCAAAGAAAAAGCCATTGTCGAGGGACAGATGGATGTCCAACTTATTTCGACTGGCCAAGCTGATATTGTCTGGCTCAAAAAAAGACTAGATACATTGTCCAATGATATAAATCAGCAGAATCTGCACCTAGAAGAAAAACAACATCGTCAAAAACAAGTTAAAGAGCAGGTTTTGGAACTAGAAGCTAAGCAAAAAGTAATTTTAGCCGATTTTAAAAAGCTAGAAGACGAGGTTAAAAATAAAGAAGACGAGTGGTCAAACGAAAAAATAAATAGCAAAGTAGCCAATCTTCTTGATAAACAACAAGATTTTGAGCGAGCTCTAGAAAATATTGACGCTCTTGATAAGCTCGACGTTTTGAAAAAACTTTGTCAGCAGATCACTGCTAGCCTACAAGAAGTAAAAAATTATTTTGCTCGTCCAGCCAAAAGTAGCAATCAAGATTGGAGTGAGAAATTCAATCAGCTACTACTGACCAAGGACAATATGGTTTCAGAAATCAATGAAGCCAAAACTAAATTGGCCATGTCTGATCAAGAAATTGATTTAATCAAACAACAGCTAGCTAAAGATAAAGAAGAATTAACCAAACTAGAAAATGAGCGCAAGACCCTGGCTGATAATAAGCAAGATAATAAGGGTCTCAAAAATCAACTAGACTTGTTGATTGAAAAAATAAATTCGCAGAACAAAAAAATTGAAAGTATTGATAAAGAAGTACGAGCTTTCAATGAAGAAGAAGAAAAGAAAAAAGGTAGTTTAGTGCAGGCTCAAAAAGATTTTCGAGAAGTACAACAAGAATTTAATAGACAAAATAGTTTATTAAATGAAGTAAAAGTAGTATTAGCTAGACTAGAAACCCGACAAGAGGATTTGCATCGTGAAATCTCTGAAGAAATTACTAATTTTGAAGCCAAGCAAGTTGCTCATGTCGATGTAGACAGTAGTCGAGTCCAAATTTCTAATTTGAAAAATCAATTACAAATCATCGGTGGTATTGATCCGAGTGTGACCGAAGAGTTTCAACAAGTTGATGAGCGCTATCAATTTTTGAAAACGCAGAGCGATGATCTCAATGAAGCAATTGTGCATTTAGAAAAAATCATCAAAGATCTAGATGAATCAATATCCAAACAATTTGATCAATCATTTCATAACATCAACAAGCTCTTTGATACTTATTTTAAAAAATTATTTCAAGGTGGTAAAGCCGAGTTGATTCTCGACATCAAAGAAAATATTATTGGAGGGGGTGAAGAAGTGGAGGGTGAAGAGCCGATAGCCAAGAAAACCCAAAAACAATACGGTATAGAAATAAAAGCTACACCTCCAGGTAAAAGATTATCTGGTATCAGTATGCTCTCAGGTGGTGAAAAAGCACTGACTTCTATTGCCTTGATCTGCGCCATCATCGCCAACAATCCTTCGCCATTCGTAGTCTTGGATGAAGTAGATGCGGCGCTTGATGAGGCTAACTCTATTCGCTTCAGTGAGATACTACAAGAGCTATCCAACAAGACGCAGTTTATCGCTATCTCTCACAATCGAGCGACTATGCATCACGCCAAAATAATCTATGGTGTGACCATGGGTGATGATAGTGTTTCAAAATTACTTTCTATGAGTTTTGCTCAAGCTGATGAAATAGCAGCTAGATAAATAAAATAATCCAGCCCAGCCTCTCGCGAGAGGCTGGGCTGTTTTTTATTGTCCGTAGATATTTTTTAAGAGATCAGGATTTTTTCCGCTGTCACGTAGATATTTTATATTGATATCGCGCACAGCTTCACAAACTTTTTGCTGATCGGCAAGTCCTGCGTCTTTGAGCATGGCAATGTAAGTTTCAAAATCTTTGATAAAGCAATGACCACCAGCTCCGCGTCCACCTTGGTGTACTACATCAAGATGAGTAGAGCCAATGCGTGGATCGTGAGCTAAAGCCTCTTTTATCACCTCGTGGTCTAGTCCGTGTTTTTGCTCGAGGTCATAAAGGGTGTTCATGAAAACCACCTTATAGTAAAACCAGCAGTTGTTAGCGTACTTGATAAGCTCAGCTTGCTCAGCAGTAGTGACGAGCTCATAAGGAGCTTTTGGTAGAGTAGCGACGATAGCTTGGGCTTTGTTTTTTAAATCTTGATTATTGATATCAGTGATGCCGATAATATTTCTATCAGGATGGCGAGCGTCTTCGGCGGCGGTTTTTTCGGTCAAAAATTCTGGACTGTGCATGACAAAAATATCAGGATATAATTTTTGCATTTTTTGAGTTGTGCCGATTTTGATAGTTGATTTGATGACGGCTATTTTACCGGCCCCCACTAATTGTAAAACTTCTTGGACCACACTATCATCAAAGCCCTGAGGAGTGGTGGGAGTAGGCACGGCAATAAAAACAATGTCACAAGTAGCAATTAGCTCTTTATTTTGGGGAAAATGACCACGATCATAACGAATCACCTCATAGCCACGCTCTTCGTAGTCATCAGCATAGCTTTTACCGATAAAACCCTGTCCAATAAATCCAATTTTCTGCATTTTGTTTGTTGCTAGTTTTTTATGCTGTCTATTATAGCAAAAAGGCCAAACATCAGTCTAGCTGGGCTTATCTAGGCGGTGATTCTTGACAAAGCCTCTCAAATATAGTAATATTTTGGCACCTTTTAATAATTAATTTCTAAAAAAAGGATGTTAGCTATAAGAATGGCTAGAGTCGGTCGCAAAAGACAAGCTATGTTCAGAATAGTTGTTTCTGAGAAAAAGCGTGATATGTATGGTGACCATCTAGAAATTGTCGGTAATTATAACCCTCAAAGCAAAGTGTCCACTTTAAAAGCCGATCGTATTAAATATTGGCTATCTATGGGCGCTGTTGCCTCTGCTTCTTTGCAGAATCTATTGATCAAGCAAGGTCTGATGACTGGCAAAAAAGCCAAATCAGTCAGCTTGACTAATAAGAGAAAAGTCAAAATGGCCGCCAAGGTCAAAACTGAGACAGTTGAAGCTCCAGTTGAGACTCCAGTAGTAGAGAAAAAAGAAGAAGTACAAGCAGAAGTAGCTGAAGAGGTCGCTGCTTAAATTTTTGTTTGACCGTTTTTTTAAATTATATTATAATGCCTTAAGTTATTCCTTATCTTTAGAGAGTAACGCTTAAGAAGTTAATCTAAGAAAAAATATGAATGATAAAGAATTTTTGGAGACAATCGTCAAAGCTTTAGTTGAGAAACCAGAAGACGTTGTTGTCGAAAGGACTATCGACGAGCGTGGTGTGTTATTGACCCTAAAGGTTAATCCAGCTGAGATGGGTAAAATCATTGGTAAGCAAGGACAAACTGCAAGATCATTGAGAACTTTGTTGCGCATCATGGGCAACAAAAACAACTCTTATGTAAACTTGAAAGTTTATGAACCAGAAAAAGAAGGTAGACCAATGTCTGCCCCAACGTCCGCTCCAATGCCACGCGTTGAGACACACGAAGAAGTCGACGATTTAAAACTATAATTTGTACATAAAAACCAGAAAGGTCCCCGTAAGGGGATTTTTCGTTTGTGGTAAATATATATTTGGTTTTTTTATAGATTTATAGTATCTTTAATAATATTAAAGAAAATATTATGTCAAAATGTTTAGTGACTGGCGGAGCTGGTTTTATTGGCTCAAACTTAGTAGATAGCCTGATTGCCAAGGGCCATGAAGTAGTGGTGATAGATAATCTATCTTCTGGCAAAAAAGAAAATATTAATCCTCAAGCAGAGTTTCATCTTTTGGATTTACAAAATATTGAAGACATCAAGCCGATTTTTCAGGGCGTTGATTATGTTTTTCATGTGGCAGCTTTTCCTAGGGTTCAGCCATCTATCCAAGACCCGATTTTTTCCAATGAAATGAATCTGACTAATACACTGAATGTTTTAGTAGCCGCCCGCGATGCTAAAGTAAAAAAAGTAATTTACAGCGCTTCATCTTCAGCTTATGGTGATCAGGAAACTATGCCGCTAGTTGAGACCATGGAAGCTCGCCCTTTAAGTCCATATGGTTTACAAAAATACGTTGGTGAACTTTATTGTCGGCTCTTTAGCCAAGTGTACGGAATGCCGACAGTCTCTTTGCGCTACTTCAATGTCTATGGTAATAGACAGGCCTTGGAAGGCGCCTATTGTCTAGTCATGGGTATATTTGTTTCCCAAAGATTAAAAGATCAGCCAATGACTATAGTCGGTGATGGTGAAAATCGTCGTGACTATACCAATGTAGCTGATATAGTTCGTGGCAATATATTAGCCATGGAGAGTGACAAAGTTGGTAGTGGCGAAGTGATCAATCTTGGTCGCGGTCAAAGTTTCAGTATCAATGAGCTAGCTAAAATGATCGGTGGACCAAGTGTAAATATCGAAGCTCGGCTAGAGCCAAGAGAAAGTTTAGCTGATAATAATTTAGCTAAAGAGCTTTTGGGCTGGGAGCCACAAGTAAATTTACCAGAGTGGCTGGAAGATTATAAAAAAGAAATGGGCTTGAAATAATAATATGAAAATAAATAGCGCCAGATCAATGATCTGGCGCTGACTGTTTTTGAGCGCTAAGTTCGTCTTGGTGGTTTTCTTTGCCCATTAACTACAAGTTCAAAATAGGACCAAAACTCTATTGCAATAGCAGTGGAGCCATCAACTTTGTCGATCACTAGCCTCTCATTTCCCTTGCAAATGGGCATAAATAAGTGAAGGCCATTAATTTTCTGTTTGGTTGGTAATATGGCCAGCTGTCGACCATAGAATTTACGCACTTGGTTTAGCACCAATACCATCGGCAAGGCCTCTGGAAAGAGTCCAAAATTGCAAGATGGCTGAAGCTGCTCGAGCATTTCATCAGTCAAGTAAAACATCTCGCGCTCTTTGAGCTCGATTACGCGGCGAAAATCTAGCATGGACACACCTCCTGTAAATTAGCCTTTTTTCAACGCTCTTTAAAGATCGAATAATATATTTAATAATATATTCAAAACTATGTCAACTGTACCTTATTAGAATATTTGGTATTTTTTCTTATTTATAGTATCTTTATAATATAATTTTATTTAAATAATATGCGTTTTGACATCCTGACAATTTTTCCAAATATTTTAGACAGCTATTTTGATTCTTCGATTTTGAAAAGAGCGCGCGACAAAAAATTGATTGAAGTACGCACTCATGATATCCGTGAGGCAGCAACTGACAAAAGAAAAACAGTTGATGATACTCCCTATGGTGGTGGACCAGGCATGGTAATCAAGATAGAGCCGGTCTATAAAACTTTGAAAAAAATATATCGCCCAAAGGGCGACCGCCCTCTGGGCGGTAAAGTTACGCGTGATAAAAAGACACGTGTAATACTTTTAACTCCGCGTGGCAATACTTTGGATCAAAACAAAGTAAAGCAATTAGCTAAATATGATCGTTTGATTTTGATTGCCGGTCATTATGAAGCCATTGACGCGCGCATTGATAAATTTATTGATGAAAAAATTTCATTAGGCAATTTTGTTTTGACTGGTGGCGAGCTGGTAGCTGCTTGTGTAGTCGATAGCGTCTCTCGTCTTGTCAAAGGAGTGGTAGGCAAAGAAGAATCAGTGGCCGATGAATCATTTAGTTTTTATGATAAACAATCAAAGCAATTCAATATCGAGTTTCCACAGTATACTAGGCCAGATAAGTTTATGAATTTGGCCGTACCAAAAGTTTTACTGTCTGGTAATCATAAATTGATAAAAGAGTGGCGTCAAAAGCAGTCAAAAGTACGATAAGATAAATTTAACTTTAAAAATGCAGTCCTTTATTTGAGGGCTGTATTTTTGATTATATTATTGACAAAAAATTGATTTTATGTTAGTATAAAATGTTTTGTACCCGATCTTTGACAGTGTAGTTTCATAACCTGATTCCTAGAGAGGAGAAAGGTGTTTTTGCTAAAGCCTTACATGGTGTGGGGCTTTGTTTTGTCCGATGGAAAAGGAGTGCCCGATGAAGAGAGTTTTGATTTTCCTGTTGCTTCTGCTGGCTGGCCAGGCTTTGGCCAAGCCCGTGGAGTGCACCGATCGTTCACTGCGCATCAACCTGATGTCCGGCGAAGTGGGTCAGACCTTGACCCAGGACAACTTCCGCGGTCTGCCCGCTGGCTTCATGGCGATGGTCGATTCGGCCAATGCCAACCAGTGCAGGCTTGTGGTCGAGGTCAGCAATGACCCGACCAAGTGGAAGACGCTGCGTTTGATGGCGCAGGATCCGCGTTACAAGGGTGTCAACTTCGAGACCATGAATTTGGTCTTCGATGGGGCGCTCAATGTGGCGCGACGGCAGGCTGCTGATCAGTTCTTGAACTGGATCGGCGTGTCGTCCGATGCGATCATCGACTATCGTCCCATGCGGGATGATGAGAAGTGTTTCATCAAGGTCTACTCGGCGCCGTTGTTGCCTTATCAGCAACCGCGTATCGTCGAGCGCATCGTTGAGAAGCCGGCGGCGAGTAACAACTCGTTGTCCAATTTCCAGATGCCGAAGTTGCCGAAATTCGGTTTGGCAGGTCATCTCGGTGCTATGTCTACCGTCGAAGGTAACGTGGTACCGATGGGGACTGTGACTCTGCGCATCGATGATAGCCTCGTCCAAGTATACGGTTTTCATTCGTTGTTTTTTCCCCGGGAAGAAGATTTCCTGAGGAAAAACAGTGACGTGTACGATTGGGGCGTCGGCTTCTTGGCTGGTAAACAGCTCAGCCAGAAAATTTGGCTGATTGCTGGTTATCAGCGTCAGGAAATCGTGTTGGACGATCAAAGTGATCAGTCCGGCAAGAACATCCTGTGGTTCCAAGGAGGAGAAGGCGGTCTGATGCTTCGCGGTGACGATTACTTTGTCACCTTGACCGGCTTGTACGGTCACAAGAAGGTGTGGTCTCAGACTTGGGACCAGACACTCGACACTGATGCCGGCATCCGCTTGGCGGTCGCTGTGCGCTTCAAGGGAGGCAAGTGATGAAGACGGAACTCAAGTTTCTTTTCATGCTCTGCGTGCTGATCGGCCTCTTCGCCGGCTGTTCGGACGAGGTCACGCGTCCGCAGATCGAGCCGGCTCCGGACCTGTTCACCGTCGACGCGACGGCGACTCCGATGGTTGCTAGGGTTGGTGATTGGGTAGTTTTTCACGCCGACAAACGTGATGGCGTGCTTCCGTACCAGGGTGACTACTGGTACTTCCGCGACCAGAACGTCTGGGTAGGCGAGGAATGCTATCGCCAAATGGACGCCGAGGGTTTCTTCACCATGGTGGTGAATTCCTACGACGCGCTCGGCACCATCGCCTGTGATTCGGTAACCGTGACCGTGCTTCCGGCGGAGGTTCAGCCTTTGTCCATCAACCTCGAAGCCATTCCGGCTATCTTGGAGGTGAACAATTATACCTACCTCCAAACTCACGTGGTGGGCGGAGCTCAGCCTTACCGGAGCTATACTTTTTACAAGGATGGCATCCAGATGGCTGACAACCAGGTCGGTTGGCTCCGTATGCTGATGTCCGAACAAGGCAACTTCAACTTCCGTGTTACGGTCGTCGATTCACTCGGCACTTCGGCCAGTGATTCCATCACCGTTTCGGTGGTGGCACCCAACATCATCGAGACTTGCGTGGATTCCGATCTCAAGGTCGGCCCTGCAGACCGTGATGATTACGATGAAGTTCACTTCGGACAGACCGGCGTCGGCAACGTGACTGTTGCGATGCGCTTTGATACTTCGGAGCGACGCTTCGTTGTGTTGAGCTTCCATTACGCCGACGGGAGCGTGAGTTACTTCACGATTCCGGATCTCGGTGTGGCGCGGCCTTCCTGTGTCCTGGTCGATCTCGGTCAGGTCCGTGTCGAGCCTACCATGACCATTTCCATGCGCTGGACGGGCAGTCCGTCCAAGTGCGACCAGTGGGTCCGTGCGACGCAGTTCTGCGTCTCGCTCGAAGGTCCGAACAAGTCGGCTGATGGTATCCCCATCATCCGCCTGGGAGCGGACGGAAACTACACACTTATCGAGTAGTTGGCGACAAAGCCAGCCTCGACAAGGGCCTCGGTCTACTACGGTAGATCGGGGCCCTTTTTATATCGCTCATATGCCTACACAAAGCCCTTGACAAAGACCTGTTTTTGCCCTATTATAGTGAGGCATTAAAAAAACGACCCCAAACGTAGCAGATTGAAAAATAAGAGTTGCTTTAAGAAAAGGCAGAAATGTCCAAAATTTTTTAGGCATTGCTGTTTTTTCTTGAATCTTTTTAAACTCCATTTTTTAAAATTATTTGAGGGAAAAAAGTTGTTTGACAATTGGAAAGTGAGAGCTTTTAGTCAATTCTAAAAGTATATAAATTTTATTGTGTTTTAAAAACACATTTAGCAATAGAGAAGTTTCAAAACTTTTCTGTTTTTTAACAGAGAGTTTGATCCTGGCTCAGGGTGAACGCTGGCGGCATGTCTAAGGCATGCAAGTCGAACGTTCTTCGCAAGAAGAGCGTGGCAAACGGGAGAGTAACACATTGGTAATCTACCTTTATCTTGGGCATAACCCGGAGAAATCTGGGACAATTCCCAATAGTCATGGGGGGACATAAGTCATTCCCATGTAAAGTTCCGACGGATAAAGAGGAGCCTATGGCCCATCAGCTAGTTGGTAGGGTAATGGCCTACCAAGGCTACGACGGGTAGCAGGTGTGAGAGCATGACCTGCCCCACTGGGACTGAGACACTGCCCAGACTCCTACGGGAGGCTGCAGTCAAGAATCTTCCTCAATGGACGAAAGTCTGAAGGAGCAATGCCGCGTGATCGATGAAGCCCCTCGGGGTGTAAAGATCTTTTATCAGGGACGAATTATTGACGGTACCTGAAGAATAAGTCACTGCTAACTTCGTGCCAGCAGCAGCGGTAATACGAAGGTGGCAAGCGTTACCCGGATTGATTGGGCGTAAAGCGTCCGTAGACTGTTTGAAAAGTTCTTGGTTAAATCTGTGGGCTCAACCCATAGACCGCCAAGAATACTGTCAGACTAGAGATTGGGAGAGGTAAGCGGAATTGCCGGTGTAGTAGTAAAATGCGTTGATATCGGCAAGAACACCAAAAGCGAAGGCAGCTTACTGGAACAATTCTGACGTTCAGGGACGAAAGCGTGGGTAGCGAATGGGATTAGATACCCCAGTAGTCCACGCCGTAAACGATGGGTACTAAGCATTGGAAGTATCGACCCTTTCAGTGCTGTCTAACTAAGCTAACGCCTTAAGTACCCCGCCTGGGAAGTACGACCGCAAGGTTAAAACTCAAAGGAATTGACGGGAGCCCGCACAAGCGGTGGAGCGTGTGGTTTAATTCGACGATAAGCGAGGAACCTTACCAAGGCTTGAAATCCAGCTGCACACCTCTGGAAACAGAGGAGCCTACGAGGGTGCTGGACAGGTGCTGCATGGTTGTCGTCAGCTCGTGTCGTGAGATGTTGGGTTAAGTCCCTTAACGAGCGCAACCCTCATCCTATGTTAAATGATCATGGGAGACTGCCCCGGTTTAACGGGGAGGAAGGCGGGGATGACGTCAAATCAGCATGGCTCTTACGCCTTGGGCCACACACGCGCTACAATGGCTAGTACAATGGGTCGCAAAACCGCAAGGTGAAGCCAATCCCACCAAAGCTAGCCTCAGTTCGGATTGAGGTCTGCAACTCGACCTCATGAAGCTGGAATCGCTAGTAAACGCCGATCAGCTACGCGGCGTTGAATACGTTCTCGGGCTTTGTACACACCGCCCGTCACACCAAGAGAGTCGGGAGCACCCGAAGACTGACTATATGTTGGAATAAGGTGAGACCGATGATAGGGGTGAAGTCGTAACAAGGCATCCGTAGCGGAAGCTGTGGATGGATCACCTCCTTTCTAAGGAGTGATATGATAGTAGCACTCATGCTATTATCTAATGTCGCCCTCACATTTATGTGGGGTGAGAATTGGCTAAAAGACTCACTTTCCAGTTGTTATATAAAATAGGACCTCGCTTTTTAAGCGAGGTTTTATTATAGGGTTGCCAAAAAGGGTTTTTCTTGGTATTATCTTTCTGTTATAATTACATTTAGTAATTAGACAAGGGCATGTAGCTCAGTTGGTTAGAGCACTACACTGATAATGTAGGGGTCGGAGATTCGAGTTCTCCCATGCCCACCAAGCCACGGTAGCTCAGTGGTAGAGCAGAGGACTGAAAATCCTTGTGTCGGTGGTTCAATTCCGCCCCGTGGCACCATTCAAAATTTTGTGACAATTTAATTTTCGGGGTGTGGCGCAGTTGGTAGCGCGCGTGCTTTGGGAGCATGAGGCCGGAGGTTCGAGTCCTCTCACCCCGACCATTTCAAATTTAGCGGCATGATAACTGAAGAGCAACAAATTTGGCTTGATCATCTTGATGATACAGATAAGGTAGAAATTTTTCCGTATGATGAGACATCTGAAGAAAAATTTCAGCAAGTTAAAAAAGAAATTCAAGATTTTTTAGGAGTACAATATCCAGTAGAACATCGTGGTGCTAGTAGCTTAAAGATTTCCGGTCAAAATGAAATTGATGTTTACATGCCAATTGTTGCCGGAAAATTTGACGAACTTATAATTTCCTTGGAGAAATTATATGGTAAGCCAAAGAGTCATTATCCCTTAAAAAGAGCTAGGTTTGTAAGATGGATAGATAATAAACGGATTGATATTTTTGTTGTTAATGCCGACGACCATAGTTGGACGGATCTTATCATCTTTCATGAATTTTTATTATCACATCCAGCGGATTTAGAAGACTATAGGGCACTTAAAGAAAATTTGGCTGGCCTGAGTACGCGTAAATATTATCAAAAAAAGATTGAATTTATTAATTCTGTATTAGCAAAGGCAATTTAAAAACAGCAGGCGGGTATCGTATAGTGGCTATTATGTCAGCCTTCCAAGCTGAAGAGGGCGGTTCGATTCCGCTTACCCGCTCCACCTAACTTAGTCGCTAAAATAACATTCGCCAATTATGGCGTTTTTTGTTTATTTAAAAATTGACAATAAAGTATATATACCGCAGTATTAAAAGTAGAATCTTAAGCAGAGAAACTCGAACCTTACAACACTTGGAGGGTGGGTCAAATGAAAGTTCCAAAACTGCAAATTGGTCAGTTCGAATTTGAGCTGCCAATAGTTCAAGGCGCCATGGGGGTCCAGGTCTCTTCCTTCCCTTTGCCAGCAGTAGTAGCCAACGAAGGTGGCTTGGGTACTATCACCAGTATCGTGTCTTTGGGTGTTCAGAGGGCAAGTCATGATGATTTTATCCATCTTTCGCAGGAGGAGTTGAGACTCGAGATAGAACGATGTTGTGCTATGACCAGTAAGTCCCTAGCAGTGAATGTGATGGGGGCAATGAATAATGTGCACGAGCTTATCGAAACGGCCGTAGATAATGGCATCAAGATGATTGTCTATGGCGCCGGTATTCCCAAAAGTTTACCGGGTATAGTTCCAGACCCTGGTGTCAATCTGGTTCCCATTGTCAGTTCAGCTGAGCTAGCTGCTTATTTATTGGCCTTGTGGCAAAGGCGCTATCAAAGGACGCCAGGTGCTTTTATTCTGGAGGGACCTTTGGCCGGTGGCCATCTTGGTTTCAATCAAGCAGAGCTTGATAATCCCCAGGAATTTTCTTTGGAGAAAATCTTGGTGAAGCTACTGGCGGTTGTTCGTCCATACGAACAAACTCTTGGTAAGAAGATTCCAGTCATCGTGGCTGGTGGTATTTACACTGGAGCAGACGCAGCCTACATGTTG
>JAUPVE010000080.1 GCA_030917205.1 Patescibacteria group bacterium
CTCTTCCGATCTAGAGCAAATAAACTTATAAAATGCTTCATCAGCCAACCAGCCTCCAAAAATCCCAGCACAAATAAAATTATAAAGGCAAAGGCTAGTTTATAAACGCGGGACCACAAATCATCAATATATGGGCCATAATCAGCCAAAATTTGCTCGAATTTATTCATAAAGACTCTCTTTTATTGCCAAAATTATAGCATATTTAATAAATGCTGAACACCTAAAAGCAATACTTAACTCATCCTATCCGCCCACCAATCAACTACACCCCCTGTGCAGTATAAAACTATACGGATTATAAAATTTGCTTATGATATTTTAGTCTCATCCTTACTAAAAAATTTATACAAAAAAACTACCAACTTTTGGTAGTTACAAAAAAACCAATAACAAAAAACTATTTTTTAGCAGCCTTCCTACGCTTTTTAGTGGCTTTGTCACCAACTACTACATCAATATCCTCTATCTCTTTGAAGACTCTCAGCTCAGCTTCATCCAAATTTTTGGATAAATTATCAATCAACATTTTCTCCTCTTTGGTCAACTGACGCATAGCACTAGCTTGCTCTAAAATTTTAATTTGATCTATAATACTTTGCTTTATTTTACCAATCTCCCCATGCAACATCAGCTCAGCCTCACCGACCTCTTTGATCACTTGCTTGCGTAGACGTCTAATCCTAAACCAGCTATACGAGAGCATCAAGACCAGCAGGACAATCAAAGCAATGATCGGTATGACAACTGACAAGAAGCTGATAGCTAAATTACCAATGCGCAAAAACTTTGGTGGCTGAACAAAGATATTCTTTTTTTCTGAAGGTGCACTGGTCGCTCCTCGCTTATCCTGAGACTCAGCCCAAAAAGTATAAATACCATCAGATAATTTTTCATCATAAATAAATATAAACTTACCCTGCTCGTCGCTCTGGACTGTATAGCTCTTGGCTTGACCATTATCTTTTTGGAGCCAAATAAATACTTGAGAACTAGGATAGGTATCGCCCTTGATGACCATAACATCCTTGCTCTGTAGCTCATTAGCATAATAAGTGATAATAGGAGCGGCCAAAGGTTTAATTTCAAAATCTAAAAAGCTCGTCAAACTATTACCAGCCTTATCAAAAGCCTCTACCCGCAAAGTATGATTACCAGCTTTGAGATTTGGCGTCACATAAATATGATCGCCCTTATCCTCCCAACGACCAAGATCTTGATCGTCTATTTTTATATTATAATGACTGATACCAGAACCCGTATCAGAAGCCGTAAAAATAAACTTATTACTCGGATCACTTACTTCATTTTTTTCTATAGAAGAGATCTCGAATTTATCTGGTTTTTGAGTATCGATTTGTAGACGAAAATGACTGACGCCACCCCAGCCTTGTTTATTTTCTAGACGCACATGAGCATACCAAATACCATCGTCAAGATTTGAGACTGTCTTACTACTAATTGGTGGCTTATAATCAACTGTCGGCGTATCCTGTGGTTTATCGCTGACTAATAAGCGTACCCCTGTAATATCGTTACCCACAGACCAAGAGAAATTGGCATTTTTGATATTGTACCAAGCCTCCGGACTAGGATGAGTATCAGAACTGATCTGAGGAGCAGCTGGTGTACCGACTGACTCTGGTGGAGTCTCTGCTTTTGGCGCTGCTGGACCACTGACTGCCACCTCGATATTATAACGGGCACTACCCATGCCATTCAAAATATTGGTACCCTGTCCATCATTGGCTAAAATAGAACCCGAAGAAAAAGTCACGGGTGCTGAGCCCCCACTTTTGGCGCGGAAAGTGACACTGATGACTTTACCGGCTTTACCAGTATAGCCAGGGTTAAAAGCAATGCCCTCAAAACTGACCTTACCAGTCCCATTATTGATCGCTGGTTCTTGCACCCAGAGCGTGATGACTGAGCCACTTTTGGAAACAGCTGTGGCTTCCAATTTATCAGCCGGAAAAGATAAGACACCAGAAACAGCATTGATGGCTTGGTCGGGACTACCAACGTAGACTGTAGCTGTAAAAGTCTTACCAACAGTATAGGCACCAGAGCTCGGAGAAATACTCAAGGTAGCTGCTAGCGCAGTATTAATACTAATAAAAATAAAAAATAGCGCCAAAACAAAAGCGCCAAGTATCCTTAGATTTATTTTATTTTTAATATTTTTTTTTGTTTGTGTTTCGAATTGCATTAGGCTGCAATTTTTTTCTTAAAATAAAATACGCGAAAATTACAAGTAATATTATACCATAAAATTCAATTTTTTCATACCAATATTTATCATTAAAAGCTAAGACTTTTACTACTCGTTGATTACCAGCCTTATCAAAAACTTTGACATAGATATCATCATTTAACTTTTGATTTTTCAATCGATATGGACTCTCAGCTGACTCATAAAGACGCCAACCCTCGCGTACCTCATAGTGATCTATGCCTGTACCCTTGTCCTGAGTATCAAAAACCAAAAAGAAAATACCTGGCTCTACCTGATCTAGACGACTGATTATAGGAGTAAAACTCTCGGGCATTTCATGATCGCTGACAGTCACCTCTACTGCTTCGTAACTACTACTAGCCTCTGCTACAAAATCAACAGTCAAAATATTACTATCAGCTACTGTGGCCGTACCTTGTCCATCGTTGAGCAATACTTGCAAGTTAGCCAGAGAAAAATCAGCTTTTTGATTTTTATCAGCTATCACTAAAGCTCGGAACAGGATACCCCGCCCCTTGAAGCCACCTGGCGTCATGCCAGAAAAATGAATCTTATTATCTTTTGATGCCGGTTTTTCTAGCCAAAAACTGATGACCTCGCTAGCGTCCAAGACATCGACAACACTAATACCAGAAGGTAGTAGTAGATCTCCCTCTAGAGCATTTATATCTACATTTTGGGTATCTAGACTGATTGATATTTCTACTTTTTGCCCAGTGGGCAAAACATTACTTTTACTATTGATATTCAAAACCAGCGCCTTAGAAAACTGAGGACAGCAGAAAATAAATAATAAAATAATAAAAATATATTTACGCATATTAACCAGTCCAATTATACGCTAAAATACTAAAATCTACCAAAGATATCTGACCATCACCATTGACATCGACATTGGCTGGAAAACCAGTTTTTCTAAACCAAAAAGCCGCAATCGAAAAATCTACCAAATTGACTCTGGCATCACAATTGACATCGCCTCGAAAATCGCTACAACCCTCGCCTGGTTCTTGGCCAATATTACTATCGCCAACAGCAAAAGCGACTGTCTTACCAAAATTACTAATATTAGAACTTTTGGCTGATTTTGAGGCAGCCAAATGATTACCTTTTTCCAAGGGGCTAGTATCAAAATTCAAAAGATAAATACCATTGGCATCGGCTGTAGTTTGCTCAAACAA
>JAUPVE010000081.1 GCA_030917205.1 Patescibacteria group bacterium
CTACTAGTATCAATGTCTCTGTCCAAAGCAGTGCTCCGCGGGGAGTAAAAAAAGTAGAATACTTTTTGGACAATGATAAAGTCGGAGAAAATTTTAACGCACCATTTGGCACTACTATCAATCTCAATCCTTTTGTCAGTAATGGTGCCCATCGTCTACGAGCTATAGCTTCTGATGATATTGGCAATTACAAAGAGGCTGTTATAAATCTCAATATTCAGCTTGACCAATCTTTGAGAGCTTTCAATCTGCAGTGGCAAGATCCGCAAAACAATACCAATATAGCCACAGCGAGCTTGCCTTATACTTTGCGATTGAGTCTGGATAGACCTGAGAATGTCAAAAAAATTGATTTTTATTACAAGGGTCAAAGTGAAAATTCCCAGTGGTTTGCCTACCTAGAAAATCCTAGCAACTCACCAAGTGTTTCTTGGGGGGCGGGCCTGGCACCTGGTAGCTATCGTCTCTATATGGTAGTCAAAGATCAGGGTGACAATCTGATGACTACACCAGAGATAAATGTAAATATTCAATAATTAGATAAACCCCGCTATTTTTGGCGGGGCTTATTGTTTCTTGCTATATTGCCTAAAAAAGCTTATTATATCTTAAATATGGATTTTAAATTAGTATCAAAATTTCAACCTGCTGGCGATCAGGATCAGGCTATCAAGAAATTGCTTGAGGGCTTGAAAAAGGATTATCGTGAGCAAACCTTGTTGGGCGTCACTGGTTCAGGCAAGACTTTTACTATTGCCAATATTGTCGCCAAGATCAACAAGCCGACCTTAGTGATTTCACACAATAAGACCTTAGCAGCCCAGCTTGCTTCTGAGTTTCAAGATTTTTTCCCGGAAAATGCCGTGCACTATTTTGTCTCTTACTATGACTACTACCAACCTGAAGCCTACATACCCTCCTCAGATACTTATATAGAAAAAGAAACTCAGATCAACGAAGAAATAGATCGTTTGCGTCACGTCAGCACTCAGAGCTTGTTGACCAGAAGAGATGTACTGATAGTAGCTTCGGTGTCTTGTATTTATAACTTGGGTAATCCAGCCGAGTATCAAAATTTTAAAATTGATTTACGAGTCGGAGAAAATTATAATCGTTTTAAATTATTAAAAAATTTAAACAACTTACAATATAGTCGCAATGATTTAGTTTTGACTCGCGGACACTATGCTATCAGAGGAGAAATTATTGATATTTTTGGTTCTGGTCAAGAAAAAGAATACTATCGTTTGAATTTTTTTGGCGATCAACTAGAAAGTATTGAGCTAGTAGATTTATTGGGACACAAAGTAATCAATCAGCTCACAGAAATATCTATCTTTCCAGCTAAACACTTTATCGCCAGTCCTGACAATGTCAAAGATATAGTGGCTGTAATTAGAAAAGATCTGATAGCAGAATTAGAGCTTTTTGAAAAAGAAGGTAAAATTCTAGAAGCCGAAAGATTAAAAACTCGAGTCAACAATGACTTGGAGATGATTTTAGAAACTGGATTTTGCAACGGCATCGAAAATTATTCTCGCTATTTTGATGGACGCCAAAAAGGGGATTCACCTAATAGCTTGATTGATTATTTTCCGGATGATTTTTTGCTCATAGTCGATGAATCACACATGACCTTGCCACAGATTGGTGGTATGTATCAGGGTGATAGGGCTCGTAAAAAAAATCTAGTTGATTTTGGTTTTCGTTTGCAAGCTTCTTTTGACAATAGGCCACTAAACTTCGAAGAGTTTAATCAGACTTTCAAGCAGGCGATTTATGTTTCTGCTACGCCAGCTGCCTATGAGCTAGAAAAGTCTAAAAACATAGTAGAGCAATTAGTTAGGCCGACCTTTATTCTAGATCCTACTATTGAGATCAGACCGAGTAAAAATCAGCTTGATGATTTGATTAAAGAAATCAAAGTCACAGTTGACAGAAAAGAGAGGGTGCTCGTCACTACTATTACTAAAAGATTGTCTGAAGATTTGACGGAAATACTTTTAGAAAAAAATATCAAAGTGCAGTATTTACACTCTGAGGTCAAGACCCTAGATCGTATTCAAATTTTGCATGATTTGCGCAGTGGTAAATATGATGTCTTGGTGGGCGTCAATCTACTGCGCGAAGGTTTGGATTTACCAGAGGTCTCGCTAGTAGCTATTTTGGATGCTGATAAAGAGGGTTTTTTACGTTCGCGCTCAGCTTTGATTCAGGTCATGGGTCGAGCTGCTCGTCACAAAGATGGGCGAGTCATCATGTATGCAGATCAGATTACTGGCTCCATGCAGGCGGCTATTGACGAGACCAATCGCAGGCGTACAGTCCAAGCGCAATATAATAAAGATCATAAAGTTTCTCCAATCTCAATTTCTAAATTATTAAAAGAAGTTGGCCTGAAAGAATTGGATACCAAGACTAGCTTTACTAAGAGTATCAAGCTGATGGACAAACAAGAAAAGAAAATTCTATTAGACACTTTGCGTCAAGAAATGGAGCTAGCGGCTGATAATTGGGAGTTTGAAAAAGCTATTACTTTGCGCGATCAGATTGATATACTGACTGGTAAGAAAAAATAATGTTAGCCTTGAAATTAAACAAAGAAAAAATAGAGCGGATTTTAGCAGATGGTGCTTCAGGAATTTTTTTAATTGACAAGCCAAAAGGTTTGCATTCTTTTAATATTGTGTCTCGAGTCAGACGTATATTAGATTTAAAAAAAGTGGGATTTTCTGGTACCTTGGATCCACTAGCTTCTGGTCTGATGATAGTAGCTAGCGGTCAGGCAACCAAGCTCTTGGATTTATTTCATAATTTGAGCAAAGAGTACGAAGCCGAAATTATTTTTGGCCAAACTAGCTCTTCTTTTGATCTAGAGCAAGCCGTAGTGATAAATGAGTCAGCCCAAGAATTTTCTAAAGATGAATTATTAAAAGCTATTAATAAATTTGTTGGTGAGCAAATGCAACAAGTGCCGGTCTATTCAGCAGTGAAAGTTCAAGGTAAAAAATTACACGAAATGGCTCGCCGTGGTAAAGAGGTGATAGCGCCGAAAAAGAAAGTAAATATTTTTAAGATTGAACTTTTAGAGTTTGAATATCCCAAGGCTAAAATATCAGTTGCTTGTTCGGCTGGTACTTATATCAGAAGCCTGGTCAGTGATTTGGGAAATGAATTAGGCACTGGAGCTATTTTAAGTGATCTACGCCGTACCGCTATCGGAGATTATACAATAGAAAAAGCCGCCAAAGTTGACGGCTTGGATAAAGATAAATTGTTGGCTAGTCAGATTGCGGCCAGTCAGATTAGACGTGATCTAAACTCGTGTAATTTTGTTTAGTGACTTTGTTGACGTGTTCTAGCACTAGGTGTTCCTTATAGTGATGTCTGATAGT
>JAUPVE010000005.1 GCA_030917205.1 Patescibacteria group bacterium
TTTTTGGCCTTAGTCAAAACTGGTTTCTGACCAGAAATGCGCTGTAGAATTGAGCTACCGTATTCGACCCAACTTTTTTCTTGGGTAGCTTTACCCAAGCCAATGTTCAAAACGATTTTCTGAACTTTTGGAACGGCCATGATATTAGTCAGGCCGAGCTGTTCTTTGATCTTGGCTCTCAATTCGTTATTGTATTGTTCTCTTAACTTACTCATATTATCAATTAATCAATTACTTCCGAACACTTTTTACAAATTCTATTCTTTATTTTTTTGTCAGCTTGCTCACCTTTGCCTGCCGATATTTTGTAAGCAATACGACTAGCAGCGCCACATTTTGGACATACCAAAGCAATATTAGAAGCATCGATTGGTCCATTGAACTGCACTCTTTGACCTTTTTCGTTGTTGCGACGAGGTTTCAAATGCTTGTACATGATATTGGCACCATCGACTACCACCTTACCCAACTCTGGCAAAACCTGAATAATTTTTCCGGTTTTACCTTTGTCTTTGCCTGTGGATATTTTTACTTGGTCGTTGACTCTGTATTTTATCTTCATATATTTATAATACTTCTGGGGCCAAGGAAATAATCTTGTTATAACCTTTGGCTCTAAGCTCTCTAGCTACTGGTCCAAAAATACGACTACCGAGAGGCTCTTTGGTTTTTTTATCAATCAAGACAACAGCGTTTTCACTAAAACGAATATAAACACCGTTGTTGCGTCGCACCTCTTTGCGTTGTCTGACAATCACAGCATGACAAACTTGGCTTTTTTTGACTGGAGCATGAGGCTGAGCAACTTTGACCACGACATTGATCATATCACCAATACCGGCATATCTTTTTTTGTAGCCACCCAAAACACGGATGCACTGCACAATTTTGGCACCAGAGTTATCAGCAACTTGTAACATTGATCGATGTTGAATCATATCTTTATAATTATTTAACCTTTTTAATTACACGCCAACGCTTATCCTTGGAAATTGGTCGACAAGCTTCAATAATAATCTTTTCGCCAGTGCGAAATAAATTATTTTCGTCATGAGCCTTGTATTTATTACTCACTTGATATCTTTTCTTGTACTTTGGGTGAGCCTTGACGTGGACAACCTTGACCACAACGGTCTTGGCCATCTTGTCAGAGACTACTTCACCAATCAAGCGACGGCGGATAATTTTTTTTGTTGTTGCTTTCTTTTCCATATTTAATATCTAAAATATTATTCTTCCTTTTTGCTTTCTTCAATTTTGACATCCTCTACTGAAGATTTGGAAATTCTTCGTTTATTTAACTCAGTCAAAACTTGAGCGATCTCTTTTTTGCTCTGACGCATCATACGGACATTCTTCAATTGACTATTAGCAATACTAAATCTAAATTCGCGGACTTTTTTTCTCAAGTCAGATAAATGAGTATGTAATTCTTGATCGGCAAATTTTTGTAATTCTTTTAAATCCATAAACTTATCTTAATTCTTTGCTAATAAACTTACACTTGACTGACAACTTATGTTTAGCCAACTCCATAGCACGACGAGCAGTCTTTTCATCAACATCTTTGATTTCAAAAAGGATGGTACCTGGTTTGACGACAGCGACATAGTGATCAACAGCACCTTTACCTTTACCCATAGGCATTTCATTGCCTTTGAAAGTGATTGGCTTGTCAGGGAAGATACGAATAAAAACATTACCGCTTCTTTGGATATAACCAACAATAGCGCGACGAGAAGATTCAATCTGTCTAGCTGTGACCCAGCCGGCTTGCATGGTTTTCAAACCATATTCACCAAATGATAGGTTATTCAAACGAGTAGCCTTACCTTTGATTTGGTCACCACGCTGCCATTTTCTATGTTTTGTCTTTTTTGGCGCTAACATAAAGTTATTTAGTTACTTTCTTTTCCACTTTCTTGACTGGGGCTTTGGCGGTTTGTTTGGTCAATGATTCCAGAGACACAGCTTTTTCTTTGTTAAATAATTTGACGGTCTTTTGAGGAGCTTGAGTAGCTTCTTTTTCTTTGGCTTTTTTATCAAAATACTCACCCTTATAAATCCAAACTTTCAAACCAATGACACCATAAATAGTCTGAGCGACACCACGACTGTAGTCTATATTGGATCTGATAGTCTGTAGAGGAATTTTACCTTGAGTCAATTTTTCAGTACGAGCGATTTCGGCTCCATTCAAACGGCCAGCCACCATGATTTTGACACCTTTGGCACCAGCTTTCATGACTTTATCAATATTCATCTTCATCGTGCGGCGGAAGGGCATTCTTTTTTCTAGATCTTCTCTGATAGCCTGCACAATGACGTTGGCTGACAAATTTGGCACAGAAACCTCAGTGATATTGATTTGCAATTTGGTATTCTTTTCCAAAAATTTACGTCGGACCTTCATCTTGATATCTTCCACACTACTGCCGCCACGACCAATAATAACACCTGGTTTGGCAGCGGTGATGTTGATGATAATCTCTCCTCTACTTCTTTCGATTTCGATACGATCAAGGCTAGCTTCGCGCAATTCTTTGGTTAGAAATTTTCTAATCTTAATATCCTGCTCTAAAAGCTCAGCATAATCTTTTGAGGCAAACCAGCGTGAACGCCAGCTCTCACTCATACCTAAACGAAATACTCTTGGATTTATTTTCTTTCCCATATTTTTAACCAGTCTTTACTCTTACACCCTTGACCTTGTGGTCAGGATTTTGACTATCTTTAATTTTCTTTGATGAATTCTTGGTTTTTTTGTTATCGTGACTTGGACCTTCTTTGATATCGGATTTCTTATCAACTTTGGTCAAATCAACTGTTTCTACAGGTTCAGATTTCTTCTCACGCAATTTGCTGAGTGAACCAGTTTTTAAGGTCAAGACTAAAATAACCTGACAAGAATGCTTTTTGAAAGCATGAGCGCGACCAAAGGCTGATGGCTTCCAACGCTTGGTAGCCACACCCTCATTGACCATGACACTCTTGACCATCAAATCATCAGCGTTTAGTTCATAACGATCTTGAGCATTGGCCATTGCGGAACGCAAAAGCTTCAACAAAACTGGTGCTGATCTCTTTGGCAAAACAGTCAAAATGCTTTGAGCTTTTTCAACATTTTTGCCACGCACTGTGTCAGCCACTAGACGCATTTTCTTGGCGCTAATGTTGACGTTGAATAATTTAGCTTTAACCTCAATCATATATATTACTTAGTATCTTTAGCTTGACTCTTGGCCATCTTACCACCATGACTGACAAACTTTCTGGTAGGAGAAAATTCTCCCAAACGATGACCAACCATGTTTTCTACCACGTACACTGGTATATGCTCACGACCATTGTGAACACCAAAGGTAAAACCAACCATTTCTGGAGATATCATCGAAACCCTTGACCAGGTTTTGATTACTTTACCTTCTCCCGATTTTAGATTAGCTACTTTTTTTAATAGCTTGGGATCAGTGTATGGGCCTTTTTTTAAACTTCTTGACATAGGATTTTATTTATTCTTGCTGCGTCTTTGAATAATAAATTTGTTGGAATACTTATTGGCTTTTCTGGTTTTGACACCCAAAGCTTTTTTACCAGTATAAGTTTTTGGTGCTTTCAAACCAATTGGGTTGTGACCTTCACCACCACCATGAGGATGATCGACTGGATTCATAGCTTTACCACGGACAGTTGGTCTGATACCACGATGTCTCATACGTCCAGCTTTACCCCAACGGATATTTCTGAATTCAGCATTACTTGGTACACCGACGCTAGCGGAACAACGACTCAAGACAATTCTGATTTCGCCACTTGGCATCTTCAAGATTGCTTTTTCACCATCCAAAGAGGTTAGTAACAAGGAGTTGCCAGCGGAACGGGCTAATTTTCCACCTTTGCCTGGATGAATCTCGACATTGTGAACCAAAGTGCCGGTAGGCATCTGACCTAATGGCATTCTATTGCCGACTGACATAGGCACAGTTTTCAAGGAAGAAACTACAGCATCACCAACTTTGATTTGATCAGGAGCGATAATATAGCGCTTCTCACCATCTTTATAAACAATCAAAGCAATAGTAGCATTGCGGTTTGGATCGTACTCCAAAGCTCTGACTACACCAGGAATATCATATTTGTCTTGTAGAAAATCAATAATTCTAACTAATTTTCTAGCTCCACCACCTTGATGACGGACAGTGATCTTGCCTTGGGCATTGCGACCAGCAGCTCTCTTTTTGTGATAAACCAAAGCTCTCTCTGGTCTTTTCTTGGAGAGGTCATGTCGCACCAGCACTGAAGTGTGGCGACGAGCAGAGGTGGTTGGTTTGTATAATTTAATCGGCATATATTTTGTGCTCTATATTCCTTCGTATAATTTGATACTGTCACCTTTTCTTAAAGTAACAATAGCTTTCTTAATTTTCTTGGTCTGACCATAATTGCGTCCGTATCTGACATACTTACCATCAGAAATAATTATATTGACGCTAGTTGGTCGGACATTATATAGCTCTTGAATAGCTTTTTTGATCTCAACTTTGTTGGCATCTCTTGATACTTCAAAAATATATTTATTCAAAGCATTGACCATGGTTGATTTTTCTGAAATCACTGGTTTGATCAAATATTTAGCTGGGCGTCCGGTAGCTTTCAAAGGCTTCAATTCAGTGCTAGCTTTTACTTTGGCTACAGCACCTTCTTTTTTAGCCGGCTTACCACCACGCTTGACTAAGGTTTTTTCTGGTCTTTTTTTAAATATCGCCATATACTTTATTTTCTATAATGCTCTTGAATCTTAGTCAACATTGCTTTGTTTACCACTAAATAATGGTACTTCAACAAATCAACTACATTCAAACTACCGACAAAGATAGTTTCTATCTTTTTTAAATTCTTGGCAGCTAAATTGACATTATCCTTGGCAGAAGCGGTGACAATCAAGACTGATTTACCAGTGACTGGCAATTTCTTCAAAGCATCTTGCAAAGTTTTGGTCTTGGCATCCTTCATGTCATAACTATCGACCACAATCAATCGGTCGCTAGTCAATTTATCAGCCATCACCATCTTGAAAGCAGCAGCTTTGGTTTTTTTATTAATCTTCTGGGAAAAATTTCTTAGAGTTGTAGGACCAAAAGTGATACCGCCTCCGACCCACAAAGGTGAGCGGATAGAGCCGTGTCTAGCACGACCAGTACCTTTTTGTTTCCAGGGCTTGCGACCACCACCACGCACTTCTGATCTACCTTTGGTGTGAGCCAAAGTTTCACGAGAATTGGCGCGTTGAGCGATGACTACTTGTTGGACAACGACAGGATTGATTTTGACACCAAAAAATTTAGTATCTACCTTTTCGTCGCCAATGACTTCACCCTGCCAGTTATATAATTTTACTTTAATATCTGACATATATTTATTCTTTCTTGGCTTCCTCTACTTTTTCTTCAACCTTTGCTTCTGGTGTTTCTACTTTTTCTTCTGAAGTTGCGACTACTTCTGCTTCTGGCACTTCAGCTTTGATTTCTTCAACCACAGCTTCTTCTGCTTTAGCTTCAGTTTCAGCAACTACTGTTTCTTCTACTTTAACTTCTGGTTTTAAATCTGATTTATCTTTCAAAATCATCTCACCGTCAGCTTGGATCATCAACAAAGAATTTCTAGAACCAGGCACTGCGCCTTTGACATAAAGTAAATTCTTTTCTAAATCAATATCAATGACTTCTAAATTTTTGATGGTAATTCTATCACCACCCATGCGTCCACCCATACGAGTGCCTTTGAAGACGTGTTGCACGCCACCAGCACCGATGGATCCAGGCATACGCAATTGATCTTTGTGTCCATGAGTAGCTGGAGAGCCATGAAAACCATGACGTCTGACTACACCTTGGAAGCCTTTGCCTTTGGAAATAGCACTGACATCTAGATAGTCTCCAGCTTGGAAACTACTGACATCAATCATTTTACCGCGATCAAAAGCACCACCTTGATCAACTCGAAATTCCCGCACATGGCGGTAATTATCCAAACCCTTGAAATGTCCTGCCAGCGGTTTATTTAGCTTCCGCTTGAAGCCAAAACCAATCTGCACGGCTTGATAACCATCATTGTTCTCGTTTTTGACTTGAGTAACCGCGCAAGGACCAGCCTCGACGACAGTTACCGGCACCCAAGTACCATCAGCCAAAAATCTTTGGGTCATGTGTAACTTTTTTCCTAAAATAAACTTGGCCATATCTATAATTAATTAAAAATCGCGACTTTATCTTTAAAAATACTATTTTTAAGGACAAAATCGCGATGGCTAGCTCTTAAGATTAGCTAACTCAACTGGTTCAAATTTTTTCTAAATTAAATTTGGCGATTTTTCCCTAAAACGTTTCTATCCCGGTCACCACACTTCCCAAAGAATTTCGGGGTTATGACAACAGATAAATACATTTTTATTTTTATCTCTCGTTTTTGACGAGCACTTACATTTTAATTTCAATGTCTACACCAGCTGGTAGGTTTAGATTCATCAAAGAATCAACCGTCTGAGGTGTTGGGTTCAAAATATCCAACATTCTTTTGTGTACGCGCATCTCGTATTGATCACGAGCATCCTTGTGTACAAAAGTAGATCTCAAGACAGTGAATTTCTTTTTCTCAGTAGGCAGTGGAATCGGACCAATGACTTTGGCGCCAGTACGATCAACTGTATCAATGATAGTCTTGGTAGACTGGTCAATGATCTTATGATCAAAAGCACGAATCTTGATGCGGATTCTGGATTGACCTTCTTCTTTGACTTCTTTGGCTTGCATGGAATTGAAATGGTTCTTAATTACTTAATGTTCTATGAATATATTCTAAGCCCTGCCGCGTTGCCACGGCAGGGCATAAAATTATTTTATAATCTTAGTGACGGCACCAGCACCAACGGTGTGGCCACCTTCACGGATAGCAAACTTGGAATTTTGTTCCAAAGCTACTGGGTGAATCAATTTGATATGCAAATTGGCAGTATCGCCAGGCATAATCATCTCAGTACCTTCTGGTAAAATAATTTCACCAGTCACGTCAGTAGTACGGATATAAAACTGTGGTTTGTAGCCTTTGAAAAATGGAGTATGTCTTCCACCTTCGTCTTTGCTCAAGATATAAATCTGAGCTTCAAACTCGGTGTGAGGAGTGATACTACCTGGTTTGGATAAAACTTGACCTCTTTCTACTTGGTCTTTTTTGGTACCACGTAATAATAGACCAGCGTTATCTCCGGCTCTACCTTCAGTTAATTGCTTGTTAAACATCTCAATACCAGTAACCACTGTTTTTTGAGTGTCTAGTAAGCCGACGATTTCGACATCGTCATTTAACTTGATGATACCTCTTTCAATACGACCAGTCACGACAGTACCGCGACCTTCGATTGAGAAGATATCTTCGATAGGCATCAAAAATGGTTTTTCAGTATCACGCACTGGATCTGGGATGTATTCATCCAAGGCTTTCAATAAATCTAAAATTGGTTTGGCATCTTCGCCGCTTGGATTTTCCAAAGCTTTGATAGCTGTACCACGGATGATTGGAGTCTTGTCGCCTGGGAATTCATATTTCTTCAAAAGATCTCTGATTTCTTCTTCGACTAAGTCAACCAACTCTGGATCATCTACTTGATCCATCTTGTTCAAGAAAACAACAATGTAAGGCACACCAACTTGGCGAGCTAGCAAAATATGTTCTCTGGTCTGAGGCATAGGGCCGTCAGCAGCTGAAACTACTAAAATAGCACCGTCCATTTGAGCAGCACCGGTGATCATGTTCTTCACATAGTCAGCGTGTCCTGGACAATCGACGTGAGCATAGTGTCTTTTCTCAGATTCATACTCCACGTGAGCAGTAGCAATGGTAATACCACGCTCGCGCTCTTCTGGGGCATTGTCGATCTGATCGACGTTCTTGGTTTGGGCTACACCACCACTAGCGCTAATAACTTTTAGCATAGCGGCTGTTAAAGTGGTTTTGCCATGGTCAACGTGGCCGATAGTACCGACATTGACGTGTGTTTTTGTGCGTTGAAATTCTGCCATCTTTTTAATCTCCTTTGATAGCACCCTTTTGCTCTATATTCCTATAAAGCATCCTGGGTTTTGTGAACCAACTATCTTTAAATTTATTGATTAATTATTAATAAAATTTATATGTAAAACAGAAAAGATTATAGCAAAGAATTATAGTTTTGGCAAGGGGATAAGCTAATACCCTGTTTTTTAGGATATTTTTGCTAATTTTAGCCAAAAATTATTCTACTGGCTCGATATAGTATTTCTCCTCTTCTTCAGCCTCGGGAATTTCTACGGGAGTGTCTAAGGGTTTTTGGAAAATAGGACTAGCCTGAGAAACTGCTGGCGAAGAGCTGTCTTTGGACTCAACTTTGAACTGATCAAGGTTGTAATCTACTGATAAATCTTCTTGTGAAGCCTTCCAAACGGCTATATCACGGTTGATTTTCTCCAAAAGCTCTTGCTCGGTCAACTCTTGCAAATTGGTATTGTGGGTCATCAAAGCTTGGTATTCTTTGAGAGCCAAAATCACAAAAGGCTCATGAGTTTCGGAAATAACTATTACTTTATCACCTGTTTTGGCGGTAAGCTCCAAAACCTTTTCTAAGTTTTTAAAATTGGCCATATTTTTGCTGTTTATTAGCTCATATCTTATAAAATACCGAGCCTTTTGTCAAATAAACATAATTTCTTCGAGTAAGCGTAGCGCATCGAGAAGTTCTCGATTTAGCTCGAACAAATATAGGTATTGACAATATTATATATCTATGCTATAATACTCTATTAAACAAAAAAGTCCTTTAAAAACAACATATTTTCTAGACACTATATTGGAGCCCTAAGAACAGTCAAAAAATATTATTTTATTGGGTTTAGGCTCAATAATCTATACTTTTTCACTGGCCTAGCTTCAAGCTAAGCAACTTAGCTCCAGTATAGTGCTCGGAAAAATCCAAAGCACTAAAAAATGGGGACGGAAAAACGCTAGTCGTTTCAGCTGTCCCCGCTTCATCCGAATCCACTAGACCCTGACCTCTGTCATACATCTAGTGGCTTCAGATGAGGTCCGATCATTCACTGGTGGTTTGTAAAAACCGCCAAAAACGAGGAGAGAAAACATGCGTAAGTTCTTCAGCGTCGTCCTGTTCGCCCTGTTCGCCTTCAGCCTGGTCACTATGACCGGCTGCAGTAGCGAAATAACGACCACAGTGATCGACCAGGTCACGAACGATGACTATGCCTATACCGTAACCCAGAAATCACAAAAATCCTTCTTCTACGAGGAAGAATACACTGTGGAATTCTGGGGAGGTACACGCGCACAACGCGCAGACATCACCAACGCGCCATTCTATCGTAAGTACGTAACAGCGTTGATGCAGAGATACGCAACAGCATCATGACTTGGCAAGAGATGCAACGGAAGCAGTAGCTCCTCGTCTCAGCTCGCCAGAGGAAAGTACCACGTACTTCCTCTGGCGGCCTCACCCGAATTCATAAAAATATTTTGTGGCTTCAGATGAGGTTTCGAACATTCACTGGCGGTTTACAAAAACTGCCACAAGCAAGAGGAGAATGCAATGTTGCACTTCGAACTGCACGTCCGCTATACGGAGAACCAACCTACGGACACGATCACGATGATCGCCGATGTCATGGAAGAACTCAACATCGTCGAACAGTGCAAGTTGAACTTGATCGAAGAGCTGAGACTGATTCCCTTCAACACCGAACCGTTCCTGCGCATCTACTACAGCGACGACAACGTGATGCATGTCATCAAGGCACTGCAGAAGCGCAACTTCGGCCTACCCGTGCAGATCGTGCAGATGCACGAGTACAGCCCCGAGCAGATGAGCGACACTCATCTCTAGGGGCTCGATAGCTCCGAGGCGCGCACACGCGTCTCTGATCCCGCTTCACAACCACCGTGGTTGTTGGGGCGGGGTCTTTTTTTATTTCAAAAATAACCCGCTGACTCCCATGCTGTCATTCCCAATGGTAAATAAATAGTAGATCCCGGATCAAGTCCGGGATGACAATAAGGAGTCAGCAACTTTAAAATGATAACAAACAAAAAAGCCTCCCCTGTTAAGGGGAGGTTTGGAGGGGTTATTTTATCCGTTATTCTTTTTCTTGATTTCGTCAGCAATATTGGTTGGTACTTCTTGATACTTGGCAAAAGTCATGTTGTAGCTAGATCTACCTTGGGACATACTGCGTAAAGTAGTGGCGTAACCAAACATTTCAGATAATGGCACCATGGCATGAATAACTTTGGCGCCAGCTCGATCAAACATTTCATTGACTTGACCACGCTTGGAGTTGACATCACCAATGATATCACCCATGTATTGCTCTGGAGTGACTACTTCAACACTCATAACAGGCTCCAATATAGCTGGATTAGCTTTGTTGAAACCTTCTTTGAAAGCCATGGAACCAGCGATTTTGAAAGCAGCTTCAGAAGAGTCAACATCATGGTAAGATCCATCAGTGACAGCAACTTTGACATCTACTACTCGGTAGCCAGCCAAAACACCATTGTCCAAAGTTTCTTTGATACCTTTTTCAATAGCGGGAATAAATTCTCGAGGAATAGAACCACCTTTGGTCTCATCCACAAATTCAAATCCAGCACCACGCTCCATAGGCTCAAGACGCAAGACGCAATGACCATATTGACCGCGACCACCAGATTGTTTGATATATTTTCCTTCGGCTTCAGCTTCTTTACGAATAGTTTCTTTGTAGGCGACCTGTGGAGCACCGACATTGGCACCGACACCAAACTCACGCTTCATACGATCGACAATGATTTCCAAATGTAATTCTCCCATACCACCGATGATGGTCTGGTTGGTTTCTTCGTCAGTACGAATAGTAAAGGTTGGATCTTCTTCGGCCAATTTGGATAAAGCCATACCCATCTTTTCTTGGTCGGCTTTTGTTTTTGGCTCGACAGCCACGTGGATGACTGGCTCTGGGAAGTCCATGCTTTCCAAAATTACTGGATGATCAACATCAGACAAGGTATTACCAGTGGTAGTATCTTTGAGACCGACAACAGCGACGATATCACCAGCAAAAATTTCTGATACTTCTTCACGATGATTGGCATGCATCCTCAAGATACGACCAATACGTTCTTTCTTTTCTTTGTTGGCATTCAAGACATAAGAACCAGAAGTCAGCTGACCACCATAAACACGAATAAAAGTCAGACGACCGACATAAGGGTCAGTGGCTACTTTGAAAGCCAAGGCTGTAAATGGATCATTATCACCTGATTTGACAACTATTTTATGTTCTTCATTTCTTGGTTCAGTACCTTCTAGCTCTGGCACATCGAGTGGTGATGGTAGATAGGCAGTAATAGCGTCCAATAAAAATTGGACACCTTTGTTTTTCAAAGCTGAACCACATAATACTGGCACTAGCTTGCCACTGATAGTGGCCTGACGCAAAACTTTTTTCAAATCTAATATAGCAATCTCTTCGCCATTGAGATATTTTTCCATTAATTTTTCATCATGCTCGACAATAGCTTCAATCAATTTGGCACGAAACTCCTCTACTTTTTCTTTCATGTCCTCAGGAACCTCACGCTTTTCAAAATTCTTACCATCTTCATCTAGATAATACCAAGCTTCTCGCTCTAATAGATTGATGATGCCTTGAAAAGTCTCAGCAGCACCAATAGGCAACTGCATAGGATGAGCATGCTTAACCAAGCGCTCATGGATGGTCTCTAGGTCCCAATAAAAATTGGCACCCATACGATCCATTTTGTTGATAAAGGCAATGCGAGGCACTTTGTATTTGTCAGCTTGACGCCAGACAGTCTCAGACTGTGGCTCGACACCAGCTACTCCATCAAAAACCACCACACCACCATCCAACACACGTAGGGATCTTTCTACTTCGACAGTAAAGTCTACGTGTCCTGGGGTATCGATGATATTGATATTGGCTTTTTCGCCACCCAACCAATCTGGTAATGGCCAAAAACAAGTAGTAGCAGCTGAAGTAATAGTGATACCACGCTCTTTTTCTTGCTCCATCCAGTCCATTTCGGCAGCACCTTCGTGTACTTCACCAATCTTGTGCTTTTTTCCGGTATAAAAAAGAATACGCTCGGAAACAGTAGTTTTTCCAGCGTCAATATGGGCAATAATGCCAATGTTTCTTACATTTTCTAAGGGGTGTAATCTAGCCATACAAATTTTTTAAAGATATAACCCGCCTGATAAACAGGCGGGGATTTTTATATTAAAATTAAATTTTTTATTTATCCAAAGTGAGCGAAAGCACGATTGGCTTCAGCCATGCGTTGGACATCTTCTCTCTTTTTGATGGCTTCACCTTCATTTTTGGAGGCAGCCAATAGTTCTTCAGCCAAAGCTTTGTGCATAGGCATGCCTTTGCGATGACTAGCAGCTTCGATCAACCAACGATGAGCTAAGATGACTTTTCGTTCTCCGGTCACAACAATTGGTACCTGGTAGTTGGCACCGCCAATACGCTTGCCTTTGACTTCTAGATTTGGAGCGATGTTTCTCATGGCCACATCGTATATTTCTATGGCGTCTTGCTTGGTTTTGTCGGAAATATATTCCAAGGCACCATAAACAATTCTTTGAGCAATTGTTTTTTTGCCTTGAATCATTACTTTGTTGATCAATTTAGCAATATCAACACGCTGAAATTTTGGATCAGCAGCAATGATTCTTTTTGTAACTGGTTTACCTCTCATAGTTGTAATTATTATTTAGCGGATTTCTTTTCTCTTTTTGCTCCATATAGTGAGCGACCTTGCTTACGACCGGACACGCCCTGAGTATCATAGACACCACGGACAATGTGATAGCGGACACCTGGTAAATCTTTTACCCTACCGCCACGAATCATCACGATGCTATGTTCTTGTAAATTGTGACCTTCGCCTGGGATGTAAGCAGTGACTTCCATACCATTGGACAAACGCACTCTGGCAATCTTACGCAAAGCAGAGTTTGGTTTTTTTGGAGTAGTAGTTGTTACTTTGACACAGACACCACGCTTAAAAGGAGAACCCTTTGGTAAGTCTTTTTTGCTGCGACGCAAAGTATTCAAAGTCATCATCAAAGCAGGAGTCTTACTCTTTACTTTTGGAGACTTTCTTGGTTTTTTCAATAATTGATGAATTGTAGGCATTTAATTAAAATTGGTTATTAAAAATATAAGCATTGCTGCTTAAAAATGCTTCCATAAAATAGCATAAAGAAATTAATAAGTCAAGGATTTTGCCCTGATTATATCAATTACTTTGGCTCTTTTTATGATCAAGCTAAAATTTTGAGAAATTAGACCAGTTTATCTAAAAAGCCCAAAAGACCACCGATGAGTGTAGCTAAAATGCTGGTTTTACCAAAACTATCCATGATGATGATAGCTAGTAAAATCCAAGGCCCATAAGCGTTTAGTTGATTTTTGAAATTATCTAATCTATCTGGCAATATAGCAAACAATACTTTGGAGCCGTCAAGTGGCGGTATTGGTAATAAATTAAAAATACCCAAAATAGCATTGACGGTAATCAAAAAAGACAAGAAAATCATCAACATATTAGTCATCTCAAAATAGGGAGCCACTACGCGAAAGAGCAAAACAAATAAGATAACGCTGAGAAAATTGGAAATTGGACCAGCCAAGGACACAAAAGCCTCGCCCCAACGCTTGTATTTCAGATTATAGGGATTGACCGGCACTGGCTTGCCCCAGCCAAATCCTGCTACCAAAAGCATGATAGTACCAAAAATCTCCATGTGGGCCAAAGGATTGAGAGTCAGGCGCCCCCTATCTTTGGCTGTCTGGTCCCCCAAGGCAGAAGCAGCTAAAGCATGGGCATATTCATGGATAGTCAAAGCGTAAATAATAGATAAAAAAATAGCCACAAAAATTGTTGGACTCTCTGTCAACGAATCAATAAGCATAGATCTTTACAAATTAATAATTTTATGCTAATATGTTGAAATATTATTCAATCATTATAGCTTAATTATTTAAAAAATCAAAGTTTATGGCCAGAATTTGTTCCACCTGTGGACGACAAGCTATCATGGGATACAGTGTTAGTCACTCCCATATTGCCACCAAACGCCGCATGAATATCAATTTACAGACCAAAAAAATTGACGGCAAAAGAGCCTCTGTTTGTACTTCTTGTATCAA
>JAUPVE010000082.1 GCA_030917205.1 Patescibacteria group bacterium
TTATATAAAAAACAAAACCCTGCTTTATGGGCAGGACTTTGTTAAGAAAAGCGATTTTGAGATTGCCATATCCCCTGAAGGAATGGTTAACCTCGTTTGTTATTCTAAAATAAATAATCAAAACTGTCAACTTTTAGGCCCCTATTTTAGCATGGGTTAAATAGGGGTTTTTGGTTGGCTTTTTTAATAAGCCTCTGCTTTAAGAAAGGCAGATAAAGAAAGGAAAAGCGATATGGATTTAAACAAAGTAAGTCTGATCGGTAATATCACCAAAGATCCGGTCAGCAAAAATTTGCCCAGTGGTCAGGCGGTCTGCACCATGACCATAGCGACCAACTATGTTTGGAAAGACGTTCGATCAAAAGAAAAAAAGAATCGAGCGGAGTTTCATCGGGTGGTTGCTTGGGGGCGTTTGGCGGAGATAATTGGTGTCTACTTGAAAAAAGGCTCCAAGGTCTTCATCGAAGGCCGTTTGCAAAATAGAGTCTGGGAAGATAAAAACAAAAATAAAAAATACATGACCGAGATTGTGGTCTCAGATCTGATCATGCTCGGTGGTAGTCAGAAAAAAGAATCAAAAGGCGATGAAAATGCCAAAGAGGAAGAGGAAATAGATATCGAGGAAATTCAAATCGAAGAAGATAACTAATTTATCATATTAAGATATTTGCTTATCTTGGTTCAAGGCCTCAAAAGTTTGCCTGTATCTTTAGGGCCTTGTCCAGGCTAAGAAAAGCGATTTTTAGCCAACTCAATCTTTTGTGAGGGCAAAAGAAAGAGTGTTTGTTCCTTACAACAAAGGAGGTTTTTATCCGACACCCTCAAAGAAGTGCCTTGGGCTCCCGTCTCTTTAGAGGAGGTCTTGTTATGAAGCGCAAGTTCTACTTGCTGGCTAGCTTGTTGCTGGCCTTGGGCCTGCTGTCGTTGATGGTGGGCTGTGACAAACAGGAGCAGACTGTGACTGCTCCGGTCGTCGGAAGTGTTGACCAGAGTGTTGAGGTTGACGATCTTGGTGATCTCAACATCAGCGCCGAAGAGGTGAATGCTGCTGGTAGGGCCGCCTATGAGCAGGCTGGCTTGGACAAAGCCAATGCCTGTATCTACTTGAACGTGCCTTATTTCAGTCAGCTAGATCCGGCCTGGAAGGATGTTAGGTTGGGCTATGATCATTACAACTCAGCTACCATTGGTAGCCATGGTTGTTTCCTAACCTCTCTTTCCATGCTTTACAAGAAGTGGGGTTACTCCACGATGACGCCGGTTGTGCTCAATAACTGGTCTTATCTGGGACAGGCCCACTACGCTTTTTCGACGATCAAAAATGGCGACCTGATTCGTTTGCCAGAAGCCCTACAGTATCCCTATGTGAGTAGGCCCTACCGCAGTATCACCAGTAGTCAAATCTACAATGAATTGGCCGCTGGTCGACCGGTTGTTGCTCGTGTAAGTTTTTATACGAGCCGTGGCACCTACATCCAAAGTCATTACCTGGTGATTTATGCCTTCAATGGCACGAATTACCTCGTACGTGACCCTTTGGGCCAAAGTAGTAGGGTCCTTTATGGCACCATCACTTCTCTCCAGGTGTTCGGTACGTAGCTCCAAGGGGGTGCGGGGTATTTAAATATCTCGCACTCCCAAACTAATTTTGTTATAATTATAAGCATGAATAAAAAAATTATAATGTACACTTTTTTGTTTTTTGTCACCTTGGGTTTTGTTTTTATTTATTTTACTCAAAATAATAAAACACAGAAAGAAGCGAAAGAAGAAAGTTTTTTAGTGCTCTGGGGAGCAACGAATAATAACGACAATATTTACAATATAAATAACAGATATCAATTAGATAAATGTAATCTCAATACCTGTGAAACAATCGACTCTATTGTTAATCGAGACCAAATTTATAATCTTATTGTACATAATAAAAATAATATTTTATTCACCAAGAACAATAAAATTATTAGCCGTAATTTTATAAATAAGACAGAGCAGATAATTTTCAATTTTCCACAAAATCATACATTGATAAATGGTCTTGGTGCAGTCGGCGATTATGTGGCCTGGGTGTCTTTTGATGGTGTATATAAATATAGTAATGTTTTAAATTTAAAAAATAATGACTACAAATCAACAAAAATGGATTTTTTATTACCTGATGAGCAAGTGAGTATATATTTAGATAAAAACGAGCAAACTGACGCTTTTATTTTAGACGTACAGAATAATGTCCAGGAGTCAGAACTATGGTTTATGTATTACGATACTGATAAGCAAGTAAAGCACATCTTGGTTGAAAATAGCTACCCACTTTTTAATGTAGTGAAAAAAGATAATGATTTATTTTTTTTCTCTGGCCAAAAAATTTATAAGTTAAATCTTAATGATAATAAAAAAGAAGAGATTTATAGTTGGTTAGGTGACTACTGTTATATGTCACAAATATCTAATGATGCCCAATGGTTTGTAGAAAATACTAGGAATCCCGATGGTGCTGTAGATAAGTATTTATTTAATTTTTTAACAGGCACAAGATATGTGGTAGAAAAAAATGTTGAGTGCCAATATTATGATAGTTTTTGGATCGATAATAAATACTACGTGGAAAATAGGTGGGATGATTATTATTTTCTCGATATAAATAGTCAAAAAACCAAGAAAGCCACGTGGTCAAAATTAAATAACAGCTTAGTGGGCGTAGCTATTTATTAAATTATGTTAGAAAAAATAAACAAAAAATATTTATTAATTATCGTAGTTATAATTTTGATATTAGTTGCTTCTTATTTTATTTATGTAAGTAATAAAAAAACCAATCCAATCATTAAGCAAGTAGAAAATTTTAGCCGTTATCAAGAAATAACTGATCCAGCTGAAAAGTATTTAGGTGAAGATTGTGCCAATCAAGAATTTAATCAATTTAAAAAAATAGTTTTATCTGGCAGTATGAAGGAATTAATTTTACCTGGAGGTTTGCGAGTTGTTATGACACCTAATTACAATCAATGGAGCAATGAAAAATTTTTAAGCTTTAATACTATTCAGCCCGAGGCTTTTTGTTCAGCTGGCGGCATATATCCGCTAGAGGCGCACAAGGATAATTTATTGTGGGCGGGTGTTTGTAGCACTGGGCGGATGCCAGAGCAAGAAGATCCAGGGTATTCGGAATTTATAAAGTGCTTAGAGACAGAAGAAATAATCAACGGTTATTTTCAACAATAAATTATAATTAACAATTAAATATGA
>JAUPVE010000083.1 GCA_030917205.1 Patescibacteria group bacterium
AAAACATTACAACAAAACACCCCACCCTGTCTATATATGTAACAAAATCTGTATGACTTTGTAATAATTTATATCAAGCTAATTATTAAAACAAAAAGCTTATGAAAAAAATATGGACAATGCTGACGGTATTGGCTCTAGCTATTACCTCGCTATCTTTTGTAAACCAAGCTCAAGCAACGGGCTACACCCTGAGTCAAGTACAGGGTCACAACACCAGCGCTGATTGCTGGGTGATAGTCAATAATAAAGTCTACAATCTAACCAACTATATTACCCAACACCCTGGTGGTGCGAGCGCTGTCACCAATCTATGTGGCACCAATGGTACTGCTGCTTTTACTGGCCAACACTCTGGCAGTACTAGCGCCAACAATACTCTGACCGCCTACTATATTGGCGATCTCATCATTAGCGATACTACTGCTCCTAGTACACCTGGCAATCTCAATGCCACTGTGATTTCTCCTAGCCAAATCAATTTGGGCTGGTCCGCCTCGACTGACAATATCGCTGTCACTGGCTATGCTATCTTCCGAAATAACACCGAGATAGCTACTACCACTAGCAATAGTTTTATAAATACTGGACTGACCGCTTCTACGACTTATGCCTATGCTGTCAAAGCCTACGATGCAGCTGGTAATCGCTCAGCTAGCTCAACAACAATTTCTGCTAGCACCCTCGCTACATCTAGCGACAGCACTGCTCCTAGCACACCGCTAAATCTAACAGCTAGTGTCATCTCTGCTAGCCAAATAAACTTGAACTGGTCCACTTCTACTGATAATACTGCTGTCACTGGCTATGCTGTTTTTAGAAACAACGTAGAGATAGCCAATGTCACAAGCAACAGCTATCAAAACACTGGCCTGACCGCTTCTACTACCTATAGCTATACTATCAAAGCCTACGATGCAGCTGGCAATCGCTCAGCTCACTCCAACCTAGTCTCCGCCACTAGCCTAGGCAGCGTGACTGGTACTGACACAGTCGCACCTAGTGCTCCCAGCAAGCTCAAGGCTGAGAAAAAGTCTTACCAACATATCAAACTAGAGTGGAAAAAGTCCAAAGACAATGTCAAAGTCACTGGCTATGCCATATTTCAAAATGGCGTCCAGATTGCCACGGTGAAAAATAAAGACCACTACACTGTCAACCGTCTGACAGCCAATACTAGCTATACTTTTTCTGTCCGCGCCTTTGACGCTGCTGGCAATATGTCCGCTGAATCAAATATCATCACTATTAGTACCAAAAATCAAAAGCCCGAAGCACGCCACGAAGATAGAGATGATGATGACGATGATTGCGAAATAAACAAATCCAAAAATTATAAGTCTAAAAATTTAATCAATTCTTTGGAGAAAAATTTAAAAAAATTATCGGAAAAGAAATCAAACAATAAAAATAAAGATTAAAATAAAATTTAATCAATCATACTTACAAAAAATCAACTCCTAAACAGGGGTTGGTTTTTTATCACCAAATAACCAGAGTCTACCAGCCTACCCAAATATCAAATAATACTGTAGAATATAGAATACTTAATTTAAATAAATAATGATTTATATATGCAAGAAAATACACTGACTAGCAAACCAATCCCGGCTCTGATCAAGCAAATAGCTATCCCTGCTAGCATTGGCTTCTTTTTTAATACCATGTACAACGTGGTGGACACCTACTATGGCGCCCTCATCTCTACCCAAGCTGTAGCTGCTATGTCCTTGTCATTCCCGGTATTTTTCATCATCCTCGCTATAGGTTCTGGTATCTCGACTGGTACTAGTGCTCTTATATCTCACGCCCTAGGAGAAGGCAAAAAAGACGAGGCCAAAAAATACCTCAGCCAAGCCATCACCTTTACTGTCATAATATCTATCATCTTAACTATCTTAGGTTGGCTAAGTAGTCCTTTTTTGGCTAGACTACTAGGCGCTTCTGGTGAATACCTCGACATGACCCTGAGCTACATCAATGTCATCTTTGGTGGTGTCATACTCTTTGCCCTATCTTTTGTACTCAATGCTAGCTTAACATCTCAAGGTGATACCAAAACTTTCCGCAACTTTTTAATTTTTGGATTTTTCTTGAACTTACTTTTGGATCCTTGGTTTATGTTTGGCTGGCTGGGAATGCCGGCCCTCGGCTTACCAGGTTTGGCCTATGCCACACTAGTGGTGCAATTTTTTAGCGTCTTGTATATGGGCTACAAATCTCACAAGAGTGGTATGCTCTGCTACAATTGCTGGTCCTTATTTAAACCAGCCAAAAAATATTTTGCCGAAATCAGCCAACAAGCCTTACCCGCCTCACTCAATATGATGACCGTAGCGGTTGGTATTTTTATCATCACCTATTTCATCTCCTCCTATGGCAAAGAAGCAGTCGCTGCTTATGGTATTGCTACTCGTATTGATCAAATATTTTTACTACCGACTATCGGCTTGAATATCGCTGCCCTGACTCTAATCGGACAAAACAATGGTGCCAAAAAATATGATCGTGTCCAAGAAGCTTACAACACCAATCTAAAATACGGATTTTGGACAGTCTGCATTGGCATGATATTGGTCTTGATATTTGCCAAAGCTATGATGCAATTTTTTTCCCAAGACTCAAACGTCATCAAAATAGGAGTGACCTACTTGAGAATTTCCGCCATCACTTATTTTACCTACATGATAATGTCCATCTCCATATCTGCTCTCCAAGGACTCAAAAAACCACTCTATGCTATCTGGATAGGACTCTATCGACAGATAGCGGCGCCAGCTTTATTCTTTTGGCTGCTAGCTAATATCCTAGGCATGGGCCTACTCGGTATCTGGTGGGGCATCTTCATAGTCAACTGGTCAGCTACTATCATCACTTTCTTTTATACTAGACACTACCTCAAACATAAAATAGCCTAGTAAAAAATAAAACACCCAACTCTTTAAAAAGCGCTGGGTGTTTTTTATATAAAATAAATTATTTCATCCGCCTAGCTTTAACTAGCTCCCACAAGATTGGCACAACAGAAAGTAAAATAATGGCTATCACGGCTAAAGAAAAATTTTCTTTGACTACTGGTATATTACCAAAAAAATAACCCAAAAGTGTAAACCCAAAAACCCATACAAAACCGCCACTAACATTGTAATAAAGAAATGTTTTATAATCCATCTTACCCAAACCTGCTACAAAGGGAGCAAAAGTCCTGACTATA
>JAUPVE010000084.1 GCA_030917205.1 Patescibacteria group bacterium
AGAGCTAGAGATATCCAAAATCTGCTGACCAATAGGTCCGGCCAACAAAACTACCACCATGGTGATGATGCTCAAAAAAATCAAAAAGATAATAGAGATACTCACACCCCTAGGCACCTTAATCTTCTGGAGCCAGTCAACCCAAGGATCAAAGGCCGAGGCCAAGACTATAGCAATGACCAGCAAGGCCACCACATCTCGCACTACAATTAATAAGAAGGTTAAGCCTAGGATAAAAATAATACGCCAGATTGTACCACTAGAAACCGTCGTGTTTTGTTTTATCATATTTTTATTTTATGATTTTAATATTTTCAAAAATTTATTAGATGACTCAAAAGGTCCGATGATAGCTAAGTTACTCTTATTCCAATCAATCACCTCTTTGGCTAGAGTATTTATCTGCTGGACGGTGATCTTCTCTAGCTCGGCTAGAGTATTTTGCTGATCTTTGATTTTCTGATTCCACAATTCTTGAGCAGCCAAAAAATTCAAGTAACTAGTCGGACTCTCCAAGCGCAAAATCATGCGACCGCGAATATTGTCCTTGGCTTTTTGTAACTCATCAGCAGTGATGCCATTGTTTTTTATCAAATCCAATTCTGCCTTGATAGCTTCCAAAGCTTCAAAAATTTTATCACGATTGAGACCCGAATGAATAGCAAAAGAGCTAGCGTCTTCATAGCCGCCAACTTCTGCTCGGATAAAATAACACAAACCCATGCGCTCTCTAATCTGTAAAAATAAACGAGAGCTCATAGTGCCACCCAAAATATTACCTAATACCTGCAAGGCCATGAATCTTTTATCGGTGCTCGGCATAGAGCGAAAACCAAGCATCAACTGGACTTGCTCTAAATTCCTATTGACCAATTTTATTTGAGGCTGAGTCTGGACAAAACGGGCAACTTTTTTGATCTTGTTGCGGGCTTGTTTTTTACCAACTGGAAAATATTTATTCAATAAAGTCTGTAACTTCGCTTCAGAAAAATTACCAGCCACACCAATGACGGCATTACCATTGAAATAATTTTTTTTGTAATAATTGTACAAACTTTGACGGGAAATACTTTTTATCACTGATCTAGGGCCAGCGATGGGCTTACCTAGTGTCGAGCCTTGAAATAACAAATCTTCAAATATCTCTTCTATATAAAAAGAAGGATTATCTTCATACATATTGATCTCCTCGATGATCACTCCCCGCTCACGATCCATTTCTTTGGCGTCAAATTTTGACTCACGCAACATATCAGAGAGCATATCCATAGCCAGTGATAGATGACTAGCATCAGCGGTGATATAGTAGCCGGTGTGCTCCTTACCCGTAAAAGCATTGTAATCAGCACCAATACCATCAAGCTCTTTGGATATATCTATGGTATTCGGTCTTTTTTGCGTGCCTTTGAACATCAAGTGTTCCACAAAGTGTGAAACTCCATTGTTACTCAAGCTTTCTTGGCGACTACCTACTTTGTACAGTACTTCAAAGGTGATGGCTTGCGTTTCTTTTTTGGGTACTAGCAGTAAGACGCTACCGTCAGCTCTGACAATTCTTTTGAACATATATAAATTAAAAAAATATTAATTAAACTTTGTGTTAAAATAACTTTCTAAATCATCAATAGCCACTCTATCTTGTTGCATAGTATCACGATCACGGACAGTCACTTTATGATCTTCCAAACTTTCAAAATCAATAGTCACACAATACGGTGTGCCGATTTCATCTTGACGACGATAACGCTTGCCAATGCTAGCAGTCTCGTCATACATCACTACCCATTTTTTTTTGAGCTCCATCAAAATACTACGAGACAGCTCTGATAAATGTTCTTTTTTGGATAGTGGCAAAACAGCAATTTTGATTGGCGCCAAAGCATAAGGCAGGCGCAAAACTACTTCCTTTTCTTTGTTTGACTCAGTAGTAGTACTACGACCACCCTCTATTTCGGTGTAGGCCGCACACAAAACAGCCAAGACAGTACGATCTACCCCCAAAGAAGGTTCAATCACATGAGGGGTAAATTTTTCTTTAGTTATTGGATCAGTATATGACAAATCTTGACCAGAAAACTTTTGGTGCTGAGTCAAATCATAATCAGTGCGATAAGCCAAACCAAATAATTCTTTTTGACCAAAAGGAAATTTATACTCAAAATCAATAGTGCGCTTGGAATAAAAAGCTCTGTCTTTAGGACCAATCTCATGTTCTACCAAATCATCTTGGGCTAGACCCAAAAACAAACACCACTGCTTCATGACTTTTTGCCACTCAGAAAAATGCTGTTCCCAATCTTCTGGCTTGACGAAATACTCTATTTCAAATTGTTCAAACTCACGAGTACGAAAAATAAAATTTTCAGTAGTGATCTCATTGCGAAAAGCTTTACCAATCTGGGCAATACCAAAAGGCAATCGCAAACGCATGCTATCCAAAACATTTTTAAAATTGACAAAAATACCGCCAGCAGTTTCTGGTCTTAAGTAAGCCACACTAGCACTATCTTCCAAAGGCCCTAAAAAAGTCTTGAGCATCAGATTAAACTGTCGAGCTGGAGTCAACTCTCCACCACAATCTGGGCACTTCAAGCCTTTGCGATCACGTGGTTTAGTCTTATCGTATTCAGGCTGGATACCTTTATTTTCTAGCAAATGATCTTCACGAAAACGCTTGTGGCAAGATTTACAGTCAACTAGTGGATCAGAAAAATTTTCCACGTGACCAGAAGCCTCCCAAATCTTGGGATTCATGATGATAGCTGAGTCTAAACCGACCATATCGGCTCTACTAGTCACAAACATCTTCCACCAAGCTTGCTTGATATTGTTTTTGAGCTCTACTCCCAAAGGGCCGTAGTCATAGGCTGCGCTCAAACCACCGTATATCTCTGAAGATGGATAAATAAAACCCCGCTGTTTAGCTAGGTTCACTATTTTATCAAAACTGTTGGACTGCTCCATATATGCTATTTTAGTATTAAACAATAAACAAATTATAACTAATTAGAGCAAAAAAAACAAGAATTGACGAAAAAGCCATTTCTTGTTTTAAAATATAAAATATTTAATACCCCTCAGCTTGTCTGACCGTAATCTTGTCGCCCACATCATAGACTATGACATCGCGACGACCAATTTTACCAGACAATAAAAAGTTGGCCAAAGCATTGTCTACTCTCTCCTGT
>JAUPVE010000085.1 GCA_030917205.1 Patescibacteria group bacterium
TTATTTTGCAGGCTGCCCAGAGTTGCCCAGTCAATGCTATCATTATTTTTGATGACGCTGGCAATCAGATTCACCCACCTAAAAAATAAACTATGTCTATTAAAGATAAAAACAAATTGGTACCTGGTCAGCAGGCACCTGATTTTACCTTAATAAACCAAAGTGGTACCAAAATAAGCCTGTCTGATTTTAAAGGCAAAAAAAATGTATTGCTAGTTTTCTATCCGGGAGATAATACCCCTGGCTGTACCAGACAGCTCTGCGCCCTACGCGATGACTATCATCAATTCCAAAACAAGGACACTGTAATATTTGGCATCAATCACGCTGAGTCTGAATCACACCAAAAATTCATTGATAAGCATAGCTTTCCTTTTGACCTACTGATTGATACTGATAAAAAAGTTTCTACTGCCTATGGTGCTATCAAATTATTTTTTAATAAAGTTATTATCAATAGAACTGTCGTGCTAATAAACAAAGAGGGTAAAATCATTTACCTCAAAGGCGGACTACCGACTGATGAGGAAATATTGAGCCATTTTTAATTTTTTACTTATGACCAAACATATATATCTCGATCACGCGGCCACTACTCCGACTGACCCTCGGGTAGTCAAAGCCATGGCTCCATATTGGACCAAAAACTTTGGTAATCCCTCCAGCCTCTACTATATAGGACAGAGAGCCAAAAATACACTAGACAATTCTCGTATAGCAGTAGCCAAAATATTTAATAGCCAGCCCGAAGAAGTCATCTTCACTGGCGGTGGCACCGAAAGCATCAATCTAGCTATCAAAGGCGCAGTGATAGCTAGCCGACTGACACCAGCCCATCTCATCACTAGCAATTTCGAACACCACGCCGTCCTCAATGCTGTCCAAGCTTTGAAAAATCAAGGCCACGAAGTATCGCTAATACCAGTGGACGCTGATGGTTTCATCATCCAAGACAAATTATGGTCAGAGATCCAAGACAATACCGTCTTGATCAGTATCATGATGGCCAACAATGAAGTCGGAACAATTGAGCCCATCCAAGAAATCGGTGCTCATTTAGAAAAACTAAATAAAGAGCGCAAAGCTAAAAATTTGCCACACATATTTTTCCATACTGATGCCTGCCAAGCCGCTGGCGCCCTAGAACTCAACGTCGAGAAACTACACGTCGACCTATTGAGTATCAACGGCAGCAAAATCTACGGACCAAAAGGCGTCGGCGCTCTATATATCCGCCGTGGCACAGCCCTCAAAGCCTTGGTCGATGGTGGTGGCCAAGAAAAAAACCTACGCTCTGGCACAGAAAATATCCCTGGTATAGTAGGCCTGGCCACAGCTCTCAACATCGCTGAACAAAACCGTGAAAAAGAAAACAAAAGATTGATTTCATTACGCGATTGGACCATCAAAAAATTATTAACTACTATACCAAAGACTTTGCTCAATGGTCATCCTACCCAAAGACTACCAAACAACATCAATATCTCTATACTAGATATAGAAGGTGAAGCGATGCTACTCTATCTAGATGAGATTGGTATCCAAGCCTCGACTGGCTCAGCCTGCACCGCTCAAGATCTAGAGCCATCACATGTCATCAGGGCTCTGGGACGTCCATACGAAGCAGCTCATGGCTCACTCCGCCTGACCCTGGGACACAGCACCCAAAAAGAAGATCTAGTTTTCTTAAGCAAAAAATTACCAGGTATTGTCAAATATTTACGCCAAGTCTCTCCCATCAATGTCGATATGAATACCCTACACTCCTCTATCAAAAAATATCCTCGTGAAATTATTAAATTATAAAACTATGCCTACATATACAAAAAAGAAAAAGAAAGTGATTAAAAAAAGTGTCGCTGAGCAAGCTGACATTGTGCCAAAAAGTGGCGAAGAATCTTGGCTCTACTCAGACATTGTCAAAGAGCACTTCTTCACCCCAAAAAATCTCATCATGGATGCCTCCAAAATAAAAGAGTACGATGGCCTAGGCATGATCGGCTCTCCAGCCTGCGGCGACATGATGAAAGTCTGGGTCTGGGTCGACAAAAAAAACGACAAGATCAAAAAAATGCAGTGGCAAACTTTTGGTTGCGCTTCTGCTATAGGCGCGACCTCCATGCTCTCGGTCATGGTGGCCGAAAACGGTGGCATGCCCATCGAGCAAGCACTCAAAATCAGACCACAAGATATCACCTCTCGCCTCGGAGGCCTACCAACTAGAAAAATACATTGCTCAGTCCTCGGCGACAAAGCTTTGCGTAGCGCCATCAATAATTATTTCTTGCGCAGTAAGCAAAAAGATCGTATAGTCGAAGAGCAAGCTCGTATGATCGATAAAATTGCCCAGGTGACAGACCACGATATAGAAGAAGCGGTACTAGAAGGAGCTATCAGTCTAGAAGCTGTCCAGAAAAAAACCAAAGCTGGTGTCGGCAATCCCGAAGTCATACCAGAAATAGAGCAACTGATAAAATTTTATCGCGAAAAATATTTCGGCTAAAAAATAAAAATTAATTTTACAACTATGAAACAATTTATAACCCCAGACTTAGTATACGACTACAAGGCTCTGGAGCCCTTCATCGATGAAGCTACTATGCATCTACACCACGACAAGCACCATGTCGCCTACACTACTAATCTGAACAAGGCTCTAGAAAAATATCCAGAGTGGTATGAAAAAAGTGCCGAAGATATTTTACGCCACTTGGATCAAGTACCAGAAGATGTGCGCTTGGCCGTCAAAAATCACGCTGGTGGTCATGTCCATCACAATATCTTATGGGAGACTATGATGCCAAATGGTAAAGCCATGCCTGAAGGAGAATTACTCCAAGCTATCAATAATAGCTTTGAAAGTTTTGAAAACTTCAAAGAGGGTTTCACTAAAATGGCCATGTCAGTCTTTGGCTCTGGCTGGGCCTGGCTCTCACTGGACAATGGTAAACTAATCATTGATAAGACCGCCAATCAAGACAGTCCCTACACCCTAGGCTATACTCCACTATTTGGCTTTGATGTCTGGGAGCATGCCTACTATCTCAAGTATCAAAATCGTCGGGCTGAATATTTAGAAAATATGTGGTCCGTCATCAACTGGGATAAAATCAGTGAAGAATATTTAAAAAATAAATAAACTTAATAATTAAAAAATACTAAAACTATGCACGAAGATCAAGAAT
>JAUPVE010000006.1 GCA_030917205.1 Patescibacteria group bacterium
CCGTACGGCGGATTTCTTTGGTGACATCTGCTAGTGGGATTTTGTGAATCTCAGCGGCTGTACGAGCATGAATGTCTTCGCCATTTTGAAAACTGGCCATCATGATCGGGTCCTTGGAAATTGCAGCAGCCAAGCGTAGCTCGATTTGAGAATAGTCAGCAGCTATCAGAGTATAGCCCTTTGGTGTGATAAAGGCTTTGCGGATTTGGCGACCCAGCTCAGTACGAATAGGTATATTTTGGAGATTGGGGTCAGTGGAAGACAGTCGGCCAGTGGCGGCTATAGTTTGATTAAAGCTGGTGTGGACGCGATGCGTTTTTTTATCAGCAATGACTGGTAGAGTACTGATGTAGGTTGATTGTAACTTTGTCAGCTCACGATATTCAGTGATCAGAGGAATGATGGGATGAGCATCGTGCATTTTTTCTAGCTCTTGAGCAGCCGTTGATAGTCCGGTCTTAGTTTTTTTGATACCAAGTGGGCTGATTTTTAGATCTTCAAATAAAATACTTTTCAGTTGCAAGGGTGAAGAAATATTAAATTCACGACCAGCTAGCTTATATATTTTTTGGCTTATTTTTTTTATTTCAGCATCAAATTTTATTTCCATTTTTTTCAAAAAGGGGACATCAAGTAGTATGCCGTTCATTTCCATATCAGCTAAAACTGGAATCAAAGGTAATTCTATTCTTTGAAGTAATTCATAATTTTTATTTGTCTGACTGAGTGGTAAAATCTTGTGATAAAGCCTAAAAGTAATATCGGCATCTTCGCAGGCATACCAAGAGAGGCGATCCAGGGGGATTAAGTCAACGGCAATGTCCTTTTTCTTTTTGGGCACCTCATCTAGTAGGTCGAGTAATTTTAATTTTTTGTAACCCAGGTAGCTAAAGGCTAGCTCTTCTAAGCGGAGGCCACTATCAGGATTGATTAGGTAAGTAGCCAGCAGAGTATCAAAAACAATTCCCTCCATATTGATGCCTAATCGTTTCAATACTTTATAGTCATACTTTATATTATGGCCAATTTTTCCAATATTCTTATTTTCTAATATTGGCTTGAGCAGTGGTAAGGCTATTTTTTTTAATTCAGAATTTTTTAGATTAAGGAAATAGCCATTTTTTGTAGCCCAAGAAAATGATAAGCCCAAAATATCGGCTTCGTGATCTAGGCTGCTAGTTTCAGAATCAATCGCAAAAAGTTTTTGTTTTTTTAATTCAGTAAAAAAAGTATTCCAAGTTTTTTGATCATCAATCAAAATATAATTACCGTCATTTTTGGTATTTATTTTGTCTGGCATAGAGATGACAGCTTGGTTATGGGGGATTTTATCAAGCAGTGTACGGAATTCAAATTTTTGAAAAATATTATAAACTTGCTCAGGATCAAAATCGCTAAATTTAGCTTCCTCCAAGGTCCAAGTCAGAGGTACATCTTTTATGATAGTCACTAAGTGTTGGCTAGCTAGCGCCTCTTTCTTATATTGCTTTAATAATTCTTTGAGGCGAGGCTTGATATCAGCCTGATCAATTTTTTTGTAGAGATTATCTAGAGTACCAAACTCTTGAATCAAGTCCTGCGCGCCTTTTTCACCGATACCTTTGACGCCTTTGATATTATCCGAGGCATCACCCTTGATAGCTTTGAGATCAATCAGTTGTTTTGGCTCTAGGCCATAGCGTTCTTTGACGGCTGCCACATCATAGACAAAAGTGTCATTGAAGCCGCGACGCAGAGTCAATACTTCTACTCGATCATTGACTAATTGTAGAGCATCCAGGTCACTGGTGATGATGATGGTTTTGATATTTTTATGCTTTTGGTAAGTATCATGAGCAATCGTGCCAATCACATCATCAGCCTCAAAGCCGGTTTTAGTAATCACCGGAATATTGAAGGCTTGTAAAACTTCTTTGCTCAAAGGTATTTGATTATAGAATTCGTCGGCTTGCTTGACCCTCTGGGCTTTGTATTCGGCATATTCTTCGTGACGAAAAGTCTTGCCAGCCAAATCAAAAGCGGCTAATAAATAATCTGGTTGCACCTCTTTGATAATCCTCAATAGTAGGCTGGTAAAACCGTAAACAGCATTTACCATGAGGCCGTCTTTGGTGGATAATGGTGGTATGGCATGCCAAGCCCTGTGAAGCAAGGCATTGGAGTCGATAACGACTAATTTTTTTTGTTTTTCAGGCATTTTGTATAGTTTTTTATCTATTTCATCATACCATTTATACTGGTTTAGACAAGGGTGAAGGTATTGACTTTTTATCGTTTTATTATATAATATGTAAGTTAAATCGAGCGAGTGTAGTTCAGTTGGCTAGAACGTTTCCTTGCCAAGGAAAAGGTCGCCGGTTCGAGCCCGGTCACTCGCTCCATTTTTTTAAGCATTTTTGCTTGCCGGCGTGGTGAAATTGGTAGACACGCAGGACTTAAAATCCTGTAGCCGCAAGGCTGTGTCGGTTCGACTCCGACCGCCGGTACCAGGGTTATTATAAAGACAGAGAATAGGTAGTTCAGTTATGAGCTATTTTTTTATTTGACAAGTTTTATGTTCTGTGATAACGTATTAATACGTTAATACAAAACTATGCCTGATTTCAAGTTTGACAAAAAGACGAATGATTTATTTGAGGCGATTTTAAGTCTAAAAAACATTAATGAATGTGAGGCTTTTTTTCGTGATCTTTGTACTATACAAGAACTCAAAGACATGAGAGATCGTTGGCAGATAGTAAAATATTTACAAAATAATTTGTCCTATCGTGATATAGCTAAAAAATTAGGGACCAGTACTACCACTGTAGCCCGTGTTGCTTTTTGGTTAAAAAATGGCAATGGTGGCTATATTTCAGTTTTGCAGAGATTAAATTCTCATCATACCAATCCTTCCCGTGGGAAAGGATTGCTTTGATTTTTTATAAAATAAAAGTAGCCCCTTCCCTAATGGGAAGGGGTTTTTGAAATTAGTCAAAAACTCAAACGTTCTTTCACAAAAGGAGCAGAACAATGTCTACCAAAAAGACTAAAATGATCAGGCTACATGATTTTAATGTTGATCAAGATGAGATTGAGATGCTGTTTAAAATTTTGTCTCTACATGGTCCATTGTTGATTACTTGTGTCGATTATGGTAAGACACTCGCCTTGTTTAAGGAAGTGCCTGATGACCCATCCCTTAGTTTTGATGAGTGGTTTTGGGGAGGGCACCATCACGGTGGTTGTTCTGGCTAAATCCAGGCTTTAATCCTGGTGCCCAGTTCTTTGGAACTGGGTTTTTTATTTAATAAAAAAACAACCCAAAGGTTATTTTTTAATGGAGGCCACGGTCGGAGTCGAACCGGCGATAAAGGTTTTGCAGACCTCTGCCTTACCACTTGGCTACGTGGCCTTATGTCACTTTTCTTTATATTGCTCGAGATAATTTACCAGATTTTTACTTTTTAGGCAACCTTCAGCTTTTTCAGTTCTTTGATGATTTCTGTATTTAGGACTTGGTTGCTGGCGACTACTGATTTAGAATTTTTGTGCCAGGGTTTACCTTGCCATTCAGTGACTGTACCGCCAGCGGCTTTGACCAACATAATACCAGGGGCAACATCCCAGATTTTTGGTCCAGATACTACTAGGGCATCGACATGGCCGCTGGCTACCATAGCTAGCTCCAAGCTGGTGCTACCAAAATGTCGACAGTCATGACTGTGTTGACGGTAGTAGCCATAGACACTGAGGGCTTTTTTGTTGTCGCTGAGACTACCACCATTGCAGTAGCAGATGAAGCTATCTTTAGTTTTGCTATGAGTGCTGACGGACATTTTTTTACCGTTTTTGTAGGCACCCTTTGGTGTGGCCCAGTATATTTCTTTAAGTATCGGCATATAGATGACGCTCATGACTAGTTCATCGCGGTGTAGTAAAGCAATAGCCACTGTAAAGAGTGGGTTATGAATAGTAAAATTATTTGTGCCATCCAAAGGATCGATGATCCAAAGATATTCTGATGATTGATTGTTGGCGCCAGCCTCTTCGGAAAGAAAATTAATTTTGGGAAAATACTTTTTTAATGTTTTAAAAATAATTTGTTCAGCTTGCTTATCGCACTTGGTCACTAGTTCATGTCTGGTTTTGTGGGTTGCACTAGCGCGCTGGAATTTTTTGAATTCTTTGGCTAGATATTGCCCAGCTTTGGTGGCCGCATATTGTGCGGCTTTGAGTTCAGCTTCGTAGTTCATATGATTTCGTTCAATAAAATTAATTGTGCTTTTAAATTATCTAAGTCTATTATAGCAAAAGTAGGATTATAACGCACATTGGCGACATTACCGGGGTTTAAAATTTTTGTGCCCTGAAATATTTCTTCCCAAGGCTGATGAGAATGTCCATTTAGCGCTAAGTGGTAGTAATTAGGTTTTTGAACTAGTATTTTTTTAATCACTTCTGGGTAGTGTGAGAATAATATTTTTTTACCCAATAGTTCTATCTCACCAAAACTTTGCCAAACTTGGATATTAGTAAATTGACTTAAATCTAATTCATCATCAGCATTTCCCTTGGCGGCAAACACAGGGATAGATAATTTGTTTAATTCAGCCCAAGCTTCTAGGCTTTGTAAATCACCAGTGCAAATCAAAAAATCAATTTTATTATTTTTGATGTAGTTTAAAGTTTTAGCTAGATTAGCTAAATTATCATGGACATCGGAGATGACAGCGAGTTTTGGCATGGCAAAATTATAACATGAGCTTGTCAGTTGGGTAAATATTGACAATGATAAGGCACTGCATTAAGCTGTTTTTAGTCTCACGTTCGTCCACAACTAAACACAGGGGTGCGATATGCCCAAGAATAATCAGCCGACAATAGAGCGTTTACATAAAGATGCTTTGCGCGTCCTGGAGAATCCTTGGTGGGAACAAAGTTTAGAAACAATGGTTTCGTATTCAAGGCTACACGATGATCATGATGGTACACAGATGGGGCGTATTATGGTCACCATGGGCCCAGATGCTGATGCTTGGGTTAGCTTAGATACCATGAAAGGTTTACGCTTTAGAACTCCTGCCGGTGGAGGGAGGAGTTTAAGAACCAGGAATGCTTTAATGATATTGGCGTTGGCCATGAAGCTAGATGAGGAACAGCCCCTAGACTGAACTTCGACAACACTGTCGATTGACCGGTGATTGATATGCAAAATATTAGTCGCCGGTTTTTTATAAGTATTTTTTTGGTCCAAAATCATCAGGCCAGTGCTGTTGATTTTTTATGTCTTCACTGTTAGCATCGGGTGCATATTTATAGCCTTTGCCATAGTCAAAATCTTTCATGAGTTTTGTCGGTGCATTACGCAAGACTAGTGGTACGCCGAGGTGGCTGGAGTTTTTGGCATCATTCGCTGCTTTGGCATAGCTAGTATAGATAGCATTAGACTTCGGAGCTTGTGCTAGATAAACTACTAGCTCAGCTAAAGCTAATTTACCTTCGGGTATCCCGATAAAGTGCACAGCATCCTTAGCGGAAGTAGCGAGTATCAAAGCTTGTGGATCAGCTAGCCCTACATCTTCAGAAGCAAAGCGAATCAAACGTCTGACTACATAGAGTGGATCTTCGCCAGCCTCGAGCATACGAGCTAGCCAGTAGAGGGCAGCATCAGGATCAGAGTCGCGCAAGCATTTGTGTAAAGCAGAAATAATATTATAATGCTCCTCACCATTTTTATCATAGTAGAGCACAGAGCTTTGAATAGCTTCTCGTATATCTTTTTCGGAAAGTTCATAATTTTCTCTACTGGTGCTGGCAATTTCCAAGGCGGTCAGTAGTTTTCGGGCATCACCGCCAGCAAAGCTCAAGAGTATTTTTTCGGCTTGATCACTTAAAGAAATTTTTTGTTGAGCCAGACCATTGTCTTGGTCTTGCAAAACTTGATCCAGAATTTTTTTTAGGTCTTTTTCAGTCAGAGATTTCAAAGCCAAGACTCGACAGCGAGAAAGTAGGGCGGAGTTAATACTAAATGATGGATTTTCAGTAGTAGCACCGATCAGAGTCAGGGTGCCACTTTCTACATAGGGAAGTAGGACATCTTGTTGGCCTTTATTGAAGCGATGAATCTCATCCAAAAATAAAATAGTTTTAGTTTTGAAAAAGCTGGCATCTTGACCTGCAACTTCAGCTATTTTTTTTATTTCTGGTGTGCCAATCAGGACGGCACTAGTGGCAATAAATTTACAGTTTAATTCTTGACTCAAAATTTTGGCCAAGGTAGTTTTACCGACTCCCGGTGGACCCCAAAAAATCAAAGAGCTCAAAGATTGATTTTTGACCATTTGGGTCAGTATTTTGTCTGTACCCAAAATATGCTCTTGCCCATAAAATTGGGAGAGTTTTTTGGGGCGCACTCGGTCAGCTAGGGGCTTGAAATCGGACATACTTTTGAGCTTATTTAGAAATTTTAACATTAAGTAAGCTTAAAGTAAAAAAGTACCGCCCATAGGGCGGTCGCCCTCTGGGCGATAAAGTAAAAAGTAAAAAGTAGAAAGTATTTTTGATATATTTTCTTTAATATTAGCCAATATTTGCTATTTATGGTTGACAAAAAAGTTGTTGTATGATATAATATTAAATCTATTTGGGAGTTTAAATTTTGGAATTCACCAAAAATACCACCCAAATAGAGCGCGTAGATACTTTCTGAGAGGCAAAATGCTGCAATAATGTAGCAGAAAAAGCTGACTCAGGAGAGGAGTAAAACCATGAAGACGCGCAATACTTGTGTGCCCACCCCTGTTGACATCATGTACGCCGCCCACGAAGGTACCTACCGAGTGCTGGCCATCTGGCCCGCTCCTTCCGGCAAGTTGACCAATATGGTGGACTGGTGGAGTGATACTACGAACACCGACTGTGACCTCAAGCCGTGGGTATTTATGGAAGTACCCATGACGCAAGATGCAGTCGGATACCGTTACCCCGACCACCATATCCGTGGTGTGCGTAGTGGCAGCTTTGCCGACGGAGAAGATTTCATCTCGCTGTGTCGCCAGCTTGGTTTGGTGGCAAAACCATGCAATTGGCATGTACCCTTTGCCAACGGCAAGGGTCGACACGGCGACAGCTATGACTTCGACACTGACGACCTTCGCTATCTGCGTAGCGACGAGCCGCCGACCAAGGAGCAGCTGGAAGTAGAGCTCTCCAAAAGTCCTAGAAGTACTAGGTCATAGAGACCATCACCGCCCCACGAGCAACGGAAAACCGTCAGCTTGCACAGGGGCGGTTTTTCTTTTTGAGGAAAATAAATACCCCCTAAATCCCTCTTGACAGGGGGACTCTAAATAAACCTCCCCTGTTAAGGGGAGGCTGGAGGGGTTGTATTTCCACAGAGGGATTTAAGGGGGGGGGTTAATTTAGTAGTTTTTTATGATATTTTATAAGTAATAATGATTATTTACTTTTTTGGTCAATTTTGGTTATGTCTATCAATAAACTTGTAGGTGTACGGGTATAGGAAATTTTTTAAGTGATAAAATTTCGTTTTATTACCCAAAAATACCACTTGATATTGCAGTAATCTATGTTATAATATTATATAGTCTAACAAAATAACTACTATTATATGGGTAATGAAAAATTTGAGTCAAAGGAACCTTGGGGTAGAAACGAGGATGCGGAAAGTATAGAAAATGAAAACTTTTTACAACAAGCATGCGAGTCAATAGAAAATGAGTTCATTGAAGAGTCTAATGGCGCATGGAAAAAGGGAGATCCTGTTTTTATAGTTTCTGCTGATAGTTACGATGAGGATAGTGAAAATGCCGGAATATCTTGGAGACAAAACACGGATATAGCAAATGAAGAATTTAAATCCATTGGCAATGCTCTTCTTAGAATGAGCGAACGTATTGGAGATGCAATTTTTAGGGGTTATGAAGTGGAAGTTGGAGAAAATGGTGCCTATTATTCAACCAAGCCTGTGCCAGAGGGCGCTAAGATAAAAACTTCCAAAGATGCACTCATTGGGAGGATTAGAAAATTAACTTCTAAATAGAATTATCTAAGACAAAAAACACTCAAATTACTTTGAGTGTTTTTTGGTCAGCGGGCTTTTAAATATTATTTTATAATCTTGTCTGAGATAAATTTTATAACTTTTTGATTAGTCAGAACATTTTTTAAGTACTCCCAATTTTCACGGCTGTCTATTTGTTTGAGAGATTCATTGTCTTCCTTGTAGTTTATTTTTTGTTTCTCAATTTCCGCCTTGACTTCATTTTCTTCGGCTTCTATTTTGTTGTCTTCAGCTATTTTTTTGAGAACCAAGGCAGCCTTGATACGCTCTATAGATTGAGTACGAAAATCAGTGTGTAAGTCATCGTGAGTTTTGTTGATAGATTTGAGGTAACTATCCAAATCTAAGCCCTGACCATTGACGCTGTGTTCTAACTCATGAATCATTTTGTGTATTTCGTTATCAATCAAGCCTTCTGGTATTTCGGAGATAGTGATAGTTTTGATGATTTCATGGATCGCTTCAGACTCTACGCGCTGTTCTTCTTTTTGTTCTTTATCTTTTTTTATATTATCTTTCAGTTGTTCTTTTAGTTTAGCCACATCGTCAAAACCAAATTTTTTAGCTAGCTCATCATCAATGGCTGGCTTTTGTCTTTCCAATATATTGACAACCTTGACGTGAAAATCAGCTGATTTTCCAGCTAGGTTTTTTTGAAAATATTTATCAGGAAAGGGGATGGAAAAATCTATTTCTTGACCATTTTTTAAACCAACTAGTTTATCTTCAAAACCAGGAATCATCTGGCCCTCACCGACTACTACCGGGTATTTGTAGCTAGTACCACCTTCAATGGCCACTTTATCAATAGTGCCAATAAAATCAATTTCGGCTTTGTCACCTTTTTGAATAGCTCGATCCACGGCTACTTCTTTGACATTCATATTTTGTAGCTGCTCTAGAGTTTTGTCTATATCTTCAGCAGTGGCATCGACAACTTTTTTTTCTACTTTTATTATTTGCCAATCACCCAGTTCAATACTTGGTAAAATATCTACGATTGCTTTATAGATGACGGGATTTTCGGGTTTTAATTGGGTGATATCTATTTTGGCTTTACCGACAACTGGTATTTTTTCTTGAGTGATTGCCTGGTAGTAAGTTTTGGTAATGATTTCATCGCTAGCTTCTTGATAGATGGCTTCTTCGCCAAATTGACTTTTGACAATATCAAAAGGCACCTTACCTGGTCGAAAGCCGGGGAGTTTATTTTTTTTACTCAAACGTGTAGCAGCTGAAATAAGATATTTTTCTAATTCATCTTTTTCTACAGTGATGGTCAATTCTAATTGGCCTTTGTCTAGTGGAGTTTTAGTTATTTGCATAAAAATATTAGCAGTTAATTAACTGCCGTATTATAGTAGAAAATAGACTATTAGTCAATCCAGGGATTTATAAATTAAAGCAGTAGATTGATTTTGTTTTTTGAGTAAAAAATGTTATAATAAGAATAAATCTAAATAAATTTTGTAATAATTTTTTTCTATTAAATATGGCATTGACTTTACCAATTTCTCCAGAAGAACTCAAAGATATTCTGATTAAATCAGGAGTGATTAAGGATAAGGATTGGGTTGATGCTGAAAAAAGAGCTCAGCGTCGTCGTCGGGGTGTGGAAGAAATCTTGATTGAGCGAGGTTTTTATAATGAAAAATATTTGTATGAACTGATCGGTGATGCTTTGAAGGTACCATTTGTAAATTTGCGTAAAAGAAAATTAGACCCCCTAGCTTTAGCTGAGATAGATCCGCAAATATCTCAGGCCGCCTCAGCCATACCCTTTGCGGTTGATGGTCAAAATCTCAAAGTAGCTTTTGTTGATCCTAGAAATCCAGAAAATTTGCAGATGATACAGCAGGCTACTACTAAAACAATCGTGCCATTCATGACGAGTCATAAAAATTTTCGTTTTGCTTCTCGCTTGTATCAGCGAAATATTGAAGAAGAGATTTATGACATTATTAATACCAAAATAAAATCCAAAGATGGTGAAACTACCGAGACCGATGTGCCAATCATCAAGATTGTCGATGCAGTCATGGAGTACGCTATGTTTGAGCAGTCTTCAGACGTACATATTGAGGCTTTGCCAGATGCGGTGGTAGTCAGATTCCGTGTCGATGGTGATTTGCACGATGTAGTAGAGTTGCCAGCCAATATTCACAATGCACTAGTTGCTCGTATCAAAATATTATCTAATCTGCGTATTGATGAACATCGTGTGCCTCAGGATGGACGCTTTTCTTTCAAGATAGAGGAGGAAGAAGAATCAGTCCGTGTGTCTATCATTCCCGCTTTTTATGGTGAAAAAGTAGTCATGCGTTTGATGACTGACGAAGCTCAAAACATGAATTTGGAGGAAATTGGTTTTTCCGAACAGAATACCAAAATCATGAAAAAGCAGCTAGAAAAACCCTTTGGCATGATACTAGTAGTCGGTCCGACTGGTTCAGGAAAAACAACCACTCTTTATGCTGTTTTGAACATGCTCAATACTGAAGAGGTAAATATTTGTACTATCGAAGATCCGATTGAATACGGAGTACATCGGGTCAATCAGACTCAGGTCAATACTCAGGCTGGCTATACTTTTGCTAGTGGTTTGCGCTCCTTGCTTAGACAAGATCCAGATGTGATCATGATTGGAGAAATTCGAGACAAAGAAACAGCGCAGATTGCTGTGCGCGCGGCCTTGACTGGGCACTTGGTTTTATCTACTTTGCACACCAACAATTCGGCTGGCGCACCGCCTCGTTTATTGGATATGGATGTGGAGCCATTTTTAGTTTCATCCACTTTGAATATTGTCATTGCGCAGAGATTGGTGCGACGTATTTGTTTGGATTGTATTTTTAGTTTCAAACTAACAGCCGAAGAATTAAAAAGTTTAGCCAAAGAATTTGATTTGGAAAATATGTTAGCTAGATTCAAGAGTCAGGGACTAGTAGACGCCAAAGTTCAGACTTTTGGTGAACTGACTTTTTATCGTGGTAAGGGTTGCTCTCGTTGTCATCAGTCTGGCTACTCCAAGAGAGTTAGTGTCTTGGAATTATTACAAAACACCGAGGCTGTCCAAAAATGTATTATCCGCAATGCTTCTTCCAATGAGTTACAAAAAGTAGCAATGGAAGAGGGTATGATCACTATCTTTGAAGATGGTATGCAAAAAGCTCTGCTCGGAGTGACTACCATTGAAGAGGTTTTGCGTATCAAGCGAGAGTAAAATCGAGTCGAGCTTGTAAAATTAGCGTAATCAGTAAACAAAAATAAATAATTTTATTTAAAATGGAATATTTAGATATCAAACATCACAAAATAGATGATACTGGTAAACTGAAACAGAAAATAAAACCGGAACTGGCTAAAAAACTCAAGGACATTCCCGGCAAGAATAGTAAAAAAGAAGTAAAGAAAGTGAAGGGTCCTAAAAAGTTTTTGTTTGGCCGAGTGACATCGGCTGATCAAATGTTGTTGTTGGATAATCTATCGACCATGATCAAGGCTGGTTTGGCCTTGGCACCGGCTCTCAAGACTATTACCAGTGAAATAAAAAATAAATATTTTCGTAATATTTTGGATCATATCTATGACATGATTGAAAATGGTCAATCATTGTCAGATAGTATGAAGCACTATCCCAAGGTTTTTCCGGAGATGATCGTGTCGGCTGTAGAGGTTGGTGAGAATACAGGTGCACTATCTGAGTCCCTCGGACACTTGGCTAGTATCATAAAATCTCAAAGACAGTTGCGAGCCAAAGTAATTGGCGCCTTGATTTACCCTTGTGTGGTTATTGTGGCTATGTTGGGGGTCAGTTTATTCTTAGCCTTTTTTGTTTTTCCTCAGCTGATTGAAGTTTTTGTCGAAGCTGATGTGGAGTTGCCGGTGATTTTATCCGCTGTGCAATGGATATTGTGGGTTGCAAAATTTTATTATGTTTATGTAATTGGGGGCTTGGTAGGGTTTATTATAATTATAATTCTTTTATTTCGTATTTATAAAGTTAGACTGACTTGGGATAGATTAATGCTGAAAATACCATTTGTTGGTAATTTGATCAGGGAGCTTTGTATGTCGCGTTTTGCTGGCAACCTGCACGCCTTACTGGCCGCCGGACTTTCTATCGTCAAGTGTTTGGACATCGTGGCCAAAACAGTGCCCAATTTGTATTACCGTCAAGAAATACTAAAAATGGCTACGGAATTAGAAAAAGGTAAATCACTGTCAGCGGCCATGGCCGATAGGCCACAATTATTCTCTTCTTTGGCTATTCAGCTTTGTCATGTGGGAGAAGAAACTGGTGAGTTGGAAAATATTTTGATCAAAATAGAAGAATATTATCAAGAAAGAGTGAACAATGTCTTAGCCAATCTTTCGACTATAATTGAGCCGGTTTTACTAGTTTTGGTCGGAGTGGCTGTTGGCTTTATAGCTCTGTCAGTCATATCCCCGATGTATGAATTGACTCAAAGTTTTGCAGAATAAAATGTTTAAAAAAAGATTAGGTTTAACCTATATAGAATTATTGCTTGTACTAACTCTTTTTGCCTTAATATCAATCCTCGGCCTATCATCGTATTCAACTTGGCAAAAAGAAGTTACCCTAGTAAATTCCTTTGATGAACTGAAAAGCACCATCGCCTTGGCTCAGGCCAAAGCTATAGCTGCGGCTGACAATAAAAATTGGGGAGTGCATTTTGAGGCGGGTCAATATATTTTATTTTCTGGCTCATTTTATGATCAGGACAATCCTGATAATAAAACAAAAGAGTTGCGTGGCGTACAAATTTTGAATCCCAGTACCTCGCTGTCTGATGGAGCGACTGGGTATGGTGCCGATTTAGTTTTTTCTAAGTACACAGGGCAGACAGCCAATGTAGGTCAGATCACGGTCGTTGCTAATTCTGATTCTAGTAAAACAAAAATAATATCTATCCAAGATAATGGTCAAATTAATTAAAAATAAAAAATCAGGTTTTTCAATTATAGAGATATTGATTGCTATTGCTTTTATAGCTGTGATTGTGACAGGTATTTTTAATATTAGTCAGTTCAATAGTCATGTTCGTAAAATCAATGATGAGCGTACTCAGGCTCTCTACTATGCGGTAGAGGGGGTCGAGGCAGCCAAGCTCATTACTTGGGATCAATTGACAATCGGCGATCATCATTTTGTAAAAAATAATAATGTTTGGGAAATTAATTCTGGTTCTGAACTTTTAGCCAATAAATATACTAGGACAGTAGTAGTGAGCGAGGTTTACAGAGAGTCAATTTCTCAAGGTAATGTTTATGGGGCGATCAGTGGAAGTGCTAATATTGATCCAGATACAAAAAAAGTGACCGTCACTATTGATTGGCTGAGTAAGTCAGGCTCTACTAAACAAGAAAAATTGGAAACCAATATTTATCGTTTTCAAGCTAATCGTTGGAAGCAAAATGATTGGGTAGGAGGAGCGGGTCAGAG
>JAUPVE010000086.1 GCA_030917205.1 Patescibacteria group bacterium
TGGCAATTTTTTATTTGCCCGATAATAACTATCAACCGCTGTGTTGATGCTATAAAAATTATTGATAATCTGCTGATCAATTTTGTTATTTCTAGCTTGAGCTGGAGACTCAATCATAGTAAAAGAAAAAATCAAGCTAGCCAAGATAACAGCTAATGAGCCAAATAGATACATATTTATGATTCTATCTTTACCCTTGGCTACATCCTCTCTCTTGATATCATAAAAATAAAAAGAGAATATGGTGGCTGCGATCAAAATCACAGTCAAAGTCTTGAGGATAAATTTTGTAGTCAACTCACCATCTAGCAAGCTATTGATGACCGCTATCAAGTAGCCAATCACTACCACTGCTGCAACTAGCAAAATAAAATAGGTCAGCCACTTACGGACACCAACTTCTTTATCTAGCTCGCCTGATTTTAAACTCCTAAAAATCAAATATTGCATCCAAAAATACAAAGGAGTGGCTACGATGAGAGCAGAGATGGCAAATTTTAACAGCTCCATCGATACGCTCATCTGATAATTATAGGCTACTACATCAGGTATGTATTTGTTGATGATCTGAAAAATAATAGCCCCCACTGAAAAAGCTATAAAAATCAAAGAAACGAGAGACAAGAGATACCAAAAAGCAAATTTTGGTGAATTATTTTTAGACATAATGTTTTTTTTAATAATTAAACTACACCCAAGCTAAAGAACAAAAAATTATATAATTTAAACCTAAACAATCCAAATGTATGCAGCTACTAACATAACAATATAAATCACAATGGTAGCAACATGGGTCAAATTTGGATATTTACTATGCTCAATCTGACTGTGACCTTTTATCTTTACTAAATCCACATAAACTTGGTAGGTATATATCAAAACAAAGATAGTATAAAAATAATTAAATATGGCCATCAGAGTATCTACTATTCTCTCATTGCCTATCAAGCTGGCCAATAAAGCAAAGAAAAATAAGGGTATAAATAAAAACAATAAACGTAAGACCAAAGCTAACCAAGAACCACTGATCAACTCCTTACTTCTCCTCACAGCGGATTGACCATGATAATCCTCCACGAAAAAAACCCACATGACTACAGAATATAAAATCAACAGAGCCAAAACAGGTATAGCAAATATCGCTACCAGTCTGTCATCTGAAATCATCAGCCAGAGAGAAAAGGCTAGTACCAACCAAAAAATAGTTGTAGCAAAAGGCAAAATATATTTACTGGAAATGCGCCAGACTTCTTTGATACTTTTAATATTTTTGGATAAGACCAGAGAAATAGCAATGTTTATTCTGACAGCCAAATATAATAATAATATCAATAACAATAAAACTAGAATATGCCGGACCATGGCTAAATTTGCTTGATTAGCAAAAATAGCATCTACTGACTCCAGTAGCACAGCTATAGCCACGGAAAATAAAAAGCTCAATAATGACACAAGAATAATAGTCCTTATTTTCGCTCGAAACATCTGCCAAGAACTAGCTAATAAGCTTTTGACAGAAGCCATTGGTATATGTTTTTCTCGGTCCATAAAAATTATTAATAATTTATAAATATATTGACTGAGGAAATATAGGAACGACTAGAGTAAGCCTAGCACCTTTATACCCTCTTCAGCAACATCAGGCCAGTAATGACAAAGGCTACGACTAACAAAATTATAATGAGAACAAAAAATTTCGGTACTTTCATATGGCATTACTTAATTACAGCATAGCATAAACGCTGTTTATATAAAACTCGAAGAAGACTACTAAGTTCTAAATCTCTTCAAGATATTGTCCGTAGATCCAGCCAGCTTTATTATCTGGCCATATTATCTCATACCAAACAAATTGATCGTTATTTGGATTAGCTTTAATTCCATTCACTTCTAATTTATCGCCATCATGAACGACGTTAACTAGCTTGGCATTTTTGGCTGGCTCAGATCTGACATTCAAAGAACCCAACGGAGTACCTTTGACTATCACATAATAATGTTTTTCTTGAGCAATAACATCCTCTGTCCCCAAGGCTACTGTAGAAGAAGCTTGTATGGCGTCTGCTGACTGCCCTGCTGACAAAACATCTTCGGTTTTTAATACATTTATCTGTGAATTTTGCGCTGATTGACTGGCTGACTGGGAGACATTTTGTTCTTTTGGTACTAATCTATAAAAATTAACCAACCAGTAGCCTAAAGCCATTAGCACTAATATCAACAAGGCAACAACTAAACCACCGAGATGATGCTTTATTGTGGTAGCTATATTTTTAAATGTACTTAGCATCTTACTAGGTCTAGCAATGGATTTTTTACCAGTAGTCGACTGTAGCCCTAAATGCCTCTTGATAGTCTTATGCTGACGCAATATATGAATCAATATAGCCAGTAACAACACAAAATTCACCAACAGAAGCACTATCATATTACTGGAAGCATTTTTACCAATACCCTCCACGTAAGACCAGAAACTAGCTACGGGCTCCTTGTGATCAATCAAATTCTGCAGACCCTCTAGATCTTGTTTGGCGATATTTAAGCTTGCTAAATTATCTGGATACGTAGCAATTAATTTCTCGGCTGAATTAGCACTTTCTCTCTGCACTTTTAGAATTTGATCGATCTTCAGATCCAAATCATTCTTGAGAATCAAAGCCTGAGGGAAATACTGACCCTTTTCTAATTGGGCATAATACTCAGCTGCCTTATTTTTTATTTCAATTAACTCACGGTCAGCAATATACCACACATTTTGCATCCGAATAGTTTTTTTGATAGTGGCTTTGGCCTCTATATCAAACTCAGCACTAGCAAGTAAGGCGTCTTTTGTCTCGTCGTACACAATTACGAAACCACCATTATCAATAATATTTTCTATCTTCAGTTCTTTTGGTAAATATTCTCGATATGAATACTTCTGCCTGACTTTAGCCGGATTATAAATACTAATATTCAAATCAAAAGAATTGACTACATAAGTCGAGCTAAGTTTTGGACTATCAACTACTTCAGTAGTAGTTTCTGGTTTAGTTGGCGTAGTTGTCTCTGTAGGTGGCTTAGTCTCATCTGGTGCTGTACTAGTCTTTTCTACCAGAGTAAAAGAAGCTTGGCCCATACCATTCAAAACATCGGTACCGATACCATCGTTGGCTCGCACTGCTCCA
>JAUPVE010000087.1 GCA_030917205.1 Patescibacteria group bacterium
CCTTACTAAGGGTTGAATTTTTTTAGATGATGTACTATAATGCCCGTACCCTATAGCTTTTATGCTATTTTTTTATACGCGGTCGTAGCTCAATGGATAGAGTACTTGGCTTCGAACCAAGGGGTTGCAGGTTCGATCCCTGCCGACCGCACCATGACACTCATGCGCCTATAGCTCAGTTGGTAGAGCAGTTGCCTCTTAAGCAAACGGTCGTAGGTTCAAATCCTACTGGGCGCACCATTAAAAATCAACCAAATGGTTGTTTTTTTATCCATCTTTTTACCCTTTATTTATATCTATTTTTCTGCTAAAGTAAGCCTATGAAAACTACATACCAAGGAGAATACAAACAACGTCTAGACATATTTTTGAGTGAACAAAACCCCGATGTCAGTCGTAGCCAGATCAAAAAAATAATCATCAACGGACAAGTCAGTGTCAATGACCAAGTACCCACTGTCCATTTTTGGCTAAAGAAAAACGATGTGATTGTCTATGACCTAAAAAATCAACGTTTAGAAGACACTGTTTTGACTGCCCCAAAAATCAAAAAGGAAACTGCCGATTATGTTGTCATTGAAAAACCCAGTGGCTTACTAGTCCACCCAACTGATAAAGGAGAAAAAAATACTCTAGTCACTTGGCTGGTCAAAAACTACCCTCAAATCAAAAAAATAGACAAAGATACCACTCGCACTGGCCTAGTACAGCGCCTCGACAAAGATGTCTCTGGCTTGATGGTCATACCACTTAGTAAAAAATTTTTTGATGACTTAAAACAACAGTTTGTTAATCGCCAAGTATTCAAAGAGTACCTCTGTCTAGTCAATGGCCAAGTCCTCAATGACACTGGAGAAATCAAGAGCAATCTAGCTCGTGATAAAAAAACTGGCCTGACCAAAATACAGCTACCCGGCGAAGGGGCTGAAGCTCACACTCTCTATGAAGTAGTCACTAGATATATCAATTGCACACTACTCAAAGTGCAGATCAAAACTGGTCGCACCCATCAAATACGCGCCCACCTCTTTAGTATCGGCCACTCTGTGGTTGGTGACAAACTGTATCAGACCAAAGATGTGCGTAAGAAAAAGAAACAAGCTGAGATCAGAATTTTTTTACATTCTCACCTCTTAAAATTTTTAGGACCAGATCAAAAAATAGTCAAAACTACTTCAGTCTTACCAAAGGAGCTAAAAGACTACCTAAAAACTTTAAAATAAAACCATGTATCCTATTATCACAATTTCTGGTCCAGCTGGTAGTGGCAAAAGCACTATTGCCGAGTCGCTAGCCAAACAGCTATCAGCTGAGCGCATTTATGTCGGTGGCATACGCCGGCAATTGGCCCGTGATATGGGTATGAATTTAGCCGAGCTCAATGAATATGCCTTGACTCACCCTGAGACAGACATCAATGTAGATAAAAATGCAGCTACACAGGCTAGAAAATTAGCCGAAAAAAATATAGTCATCGTAGAGGGACGCACTCAATTTTATTTTATACCAGAATCTATAAAGCTCTATATCAAGGTAGATCCCCAGGAGGGAGCCAAAAGAATTTGGCAAGATATACAAATTGAAATAAATAAAAATAAAAGAAATGAAGGGAAGTTCAATAGTCTGACTGAAGTAGAAAAATACCAAAAAGTACGACAAAGTAATGATTTAGCTAGATATCAGAAATACTACCAACTCGACCATACTGATGAAAAACACTATAATTTTATACTAGATACTACCCATATTAGCGCCCAAGAAGCCACTGATAAGGCCCTAGAATATCTAAATACCAAGCTCAAGTAAGTGGTTGACAAAACCTAGGATTTAGGCTAAAATAGTGAAGTTATTATTAAGAAAAATAGTAACTTTTTATTATAAATAATTAATTTATTAAATTTATGGTCGCTGTAAAAATCTCTGACAAGCATACTGCCGCTGATCTAAGTACCATCAAACCTGGTATGGTAGTAAAAGTGCACGAAAAAATCAAAGAAAAAAATGCCAAAGGCGTAGAAAAAGAAAGAATTCAGATTTTTGAAGGCTTAGTTTTAGCTCGCAAACATGGCAATGAAGCTGGTGCTACTATCACTGTGCGCAAAGTTTCTGATGGTGTTGGCGTAGAAAAAATATACCACGTTTTTGCCCCAGTTATTGATAAAATTGAGATTGTTAAAGAATTTGTGGTCAAACGTGCTAAACTGAACTACACTAAAACTAGCAAAAAGAAGCTAAAAGAAAAGAAAGCTGATAAAAAAGCTTAACAATAGACCTCTTAACTTATTCCTTCAAAAAGTAAGGTATTAATATATTGTATTGTATAGCGCTGGGGCGGGTGGTGAAATGGTATACACGCAAGCTTGAGGTGCTTGTGGGAGCAATCCTGTGAGGGTTCAAGTCCCTCTCCGCCCACCATTCAGCTCTAAATAATCCAAGACCCCTGGCAGATGTTGGCGAAAATAGTCGACATAGACATGGAAAAATTATTCTTTGGGCTGTTAGCTCAGTTGGCTAGAGCGCCGCGTTTGCATCGCGGAGGTCGCAGGTTCGACTCCTGTACAGTCCACCAGGACGGCTAGCTCAGTTGGTTAGAGCACCTCGTTTACACCGAGGGGGTCAAAGGTTCGAATCCTTTGCCGTCCACCAGATATTAAAAATTTTATTTAAATAATCCCGCTTAGCGGGATTATTTTTTTATACTCTTACTTAATAATGCTACAAAATATTTTTTGTAAAATAAAAAAATACTAAATAATGCTTATAATATAATAAAAATAAAATAAAACATAAATTAATTTAATAAAAAATATTACAAAAAAATACTTTTTATAAAAAACTGTGCAAAACTATTCTCAACATTTTAAATTTGTGCTATAATATTTAATAGAAATGTTTTTGATTTTGTAATTTCAGCTTATGACATTCGGACAATTTATTTTAGGAATAATAATTACTGGCATCGGATACCTTGTAGTTTGGAAATCAGAATGGATACTAACAAACTTTGGCGGTGTAGGCTTTGCAGAAAAGCATTTATCAACCGAGGGTGGCAGTAGATTATTTTACAAACTAATCGGTTTCATACTAATCATCGTTGGCATACTAGTAGCAACCGACTTGATGAATAATTTTCTGGAATGGAGCTTAGGGGGATTGTTC
>JAUPVE010000088.1 GCA_030917205.1 Patescibacteria group bacterium
TGGTATAGACGCTATAAAGAGATGATAAATTAAGCTTTTTGGGCGGCGCGGTGACATAAGCCTAGACACTATAAACCCCTCCAACCTCCCCTTAACAGGGGAGGATTATTCAGAAGTCCCCCTGTCAAGGGGGATTTAGGGGGTTAAAAACCGCGTTTGTGATGGGGTTATGTCACCGCGCCGCAGCATCCATAACAATACCCACACCTATATGATAAGGCACAAAATTGACGATTTACCTCTAAAGGTGTAGAATAGTGTATACATAAATACTTATTTGTTCGAGTAATCTTACACGAAGTGGAAGCGCATCGAGAACTATATATTTCTAAAACTTCTCAACTCTCCCTCGACTACGCTCGGGATCGCTCGAAGAAATAAGCTTTTGTTCGAGCGCAGTCGAGAACTACTTCTTAAACTTCTCGACTCCCTACGGTCGCTCGAAGAAAAGAAGACTAGTTACCCGAAGAAAAAAACTATGGAAAATGTAATTAGACTATCAGTCTCCGAAGCAGCTAAACTATTTGGTGTCTCCTCCAAAACTATACGCCAAGCCATCAAGGCTGAGGAGCTCAAGTATATCGTGGTCAAAGGACGCTATAAAATCAGTTTTGCCTCTCTAGTCGAATGGTCTCAAAAATCAACCCGACGCTATAATCAATTACAAAAGCAAGGCGTGGGACAATTTGTCGACCAGTGGAAAATACGCAATAAAAAATACAGTCCTAACCCAGAATTAGTCAATAAAAAAATACCCCCTCTGTCCTAGCGGACATCTCCCCCTAAAATAGGGGGAGAAAAAGAGGGGGTATTATTATTTCATCTCTAAATCCATTTCTTTACCATCTCTGACTACTTTCAATATAATCTTATCACCTAAGCGATAATTTTGTAATATAGAAGTAATAGTTCGGTCCTTGGTAATAGCGTCATTATTTATAGAAAGGATTCTATCCTTGGCTTTGAGTCCAGCTCTAGCAGCTGGCGTGTTGGCTGTGACTGCTTTGTTTAAGACTTGGCTGTAGACATAATTACCTTTTTCATCTAAGCCACTATTATTCTCTAAATCAATATAGCTAATACCCCAAATTGGTCTCTCGGTAGCAGCTAACAAATGTTTGACTGCCTGCTTCAGATAATCAGCTGGCAACAAGACCATGTCTTGATTCAATTTGTAGCTCAAGCCAATCAAATCTCCCTTGAGATTGAAATATGGCGCACCAAGATTGACATGAGCGGTACTCAAGTCAGTTAATTGGTAGTAGTAGTCAATGCTATCGCTAGATAAGTATGTACCAGCCGTAAAGTGAGCATTACCCAAAACCGCAGTGCTAAAAGTATGATCCAAACTACTAGCCAACTCTTGGTCAGTAAAAATTTTCTCCCCGGCTTTCACTCCTTCGGTCAGCTGAAAATTGATGGCTAGTAAATCGTTAGTCTTTATTTTGATAAATACTGCGCCAGAAAAAACATCTTTTTTAATTTCTTCAATATCAAAAATCTTGTCATTGATCACTACTTTGTGTTGAGTAGTCAAAACTACCTGATCAGTAGACATGAGCCAGCCATCAGAAGTCACGGCCACAGCTGCTCCCAGATAATCAGCCTGATCAAATATTGGACCAGCCAAATCTGATACTATTTTACTACCCTTGTACAGACCGGCTATACTAGCATCATATTTGTTGGCTACTGAAGTCAGAGGTTGTTCCAAATTGATCTTGATCTCTGGCTGATTGGACAAAAAAGCTATATTGGCCGGGATAAACCACTTACCAATCAAATAGCCCCCAAAACCAGCTAATACACCAAAAATAACCGCCAAAAGTGTCAAACTGACCAATGATGGTGGTCGCTCAGTAGTTGGTCTCACAAAATGCTCTTTTTTTTCTTCCATCCCTTTAGAAATTATCTTAATTAATCTTTAAACCCTTTTATCCTACATATTCTCGCCAAAATAGGCAAATTTTATAATATAATATATAGCGAACTCAATAATAAAAATATTGTCACTGCTAAAATCACTATGATAGGCCACTTGGCTTTCTTTTTATCATCCAAAGTTAAAGTCACAAAATAATAATACCAAACGACTAGTAGTGTACCAGCTACATAAAAACTAACCGGTAAAAAATAGACCAGTATAAAAGCCTGTACAAAAAATACAGCCAACAACAACCAAGCCGGCCAAGACCAAGACTTTTGCTTACTAAACAAATCTTTGGTCATAGCCAAAATCGCTAAAACCACTACTAGACTGACATAGTAAAAATGTAAACTGAGAAAAATTGTAAAAGAGTAAACACTAGAAAGTAAAAACCAGATATTAAGAATATACCAATATTTTTTGAAAGCTAGATATTCCAACTGATTTGGACTGAGATAATTTTTGAAATACTGTTTGAGCATCCACCAAGTAAAAGCCCACAAAAAAGCCAGCACCACTGCTGATAGATAACGAGCAGTAGAATTTTTGAGCATCAACAAAAAGCCAAATTGAGCTACATAGATAATCAAAAAATTGAACCACTGTAGGCGGTGCTTCCAAAAATGATGACCACTGGTCAAAATAGCTGCTAAAATAATACTGAGCAAAGAAAAAATCAGCCAAAAAGTCAGACCTTTTTCTCTATAGAAAAAAACCGACCAAGCTAACAGTAAAAAAAGTGGATTTAAAATGTAAACTATTGATTTAAGCATTGGTTTTTAATATTTCTATCAGCTCCTCTATTTCCTGCCCTAAATCCGGCAAAGAAACTTTGAGCTCCTCCAAAATACCCAGAGTCTTACTCAAAGTAGACAAATCTCTAGTTTCAGTATACTTGCTCCACAAGGAAAAAGCCATATATAAAGGCAGATGATATTCACCAATAGAACGGTCACTGGTCTTGATATTGTACAAAAAATCCTCAGTACTTTTGATATGCTGTCTATCGGGATTGGCAATGACTGATTCTAGCCGTGGACGCACGACTTTGAGATAATCCTCTTTATTATCTATGCTTCGCTCTGTAGCAAAAAATTTAAAAAAAATAAAAATTACCACAAACAAAAGTACAGGCAAAGCAAATAACCAAATATTTTTTTGTCCTATTTTTTTAATTGAAAGCATTTTGATTGGCTAATTTTTCCCACTGCTGATTACCC
>JAUPVE010000007.1 GCA_030917205.1 Patescibacteria group bacterium
CGCTCTTCCGATCTCGAACAAATAACTTATGAACCTACAAAAAAATATATTATTAAAAGATTATACGACTTTCAAAATTGGTGGACCAGCTGATTATTTTGTTTTAGCGCAAAATGTGACTGATCTTCAAGAGGCTGTTGCTTTTGCCAAAGAAAATAATCTGCCGATTTTAGCTTTGGGTGGTGGGAGTAATCTCTTGGTGACTGATGCTGGCTTTCGAGGTTTGGTGATCAAGCTCGATTTGCAAAAATTGGATTTTGCCGGCTCGGAGCTTACAGTCGGAGCAGGAGTACTAGTAGCTTATTTACTCAATAAGTCATTGGAGCAGGGTTTGACGGGTCTAGAGTTTTTGGCGGGTATACCAGGTACAGTAGGCGGTGCCATCAGGGGCAATGCCGGCACCTATGGTCAGGCTATGTCTGATGTCGTCACCGAGATCACCTACCTAGATGAAAACTACGAGCTGAAGACTTGCCAGCCAAATGACTGTCATTTTACTTATCGTCATAGTATTTTCAAAGAAATAAAAGCTATTATTATTGAGGCTAAGCTAAAATTGGCCCAAGGTGATATTAGTGCTGCTAGGCAATTAGTCGCTGATCGTCTCAAATACAGGCAGGAAACTCAGCCCAACGAGCCTTCAGCTGGCTGTATTTTCAAAAATATAGAGTTCAAAGAGGTTGATATTGACGATTTGAAGCAGCGAGGCCTAGATATTGAACAGTTTGCCAAGCACCAAAAAATACCCACTTCTTATCTGATAGAGCAGGCCGGCCTCAAGGGCTATAGTATGGGAGGAGTGCAGGTTTCCCAGAAGCACGCCAACTACATTATCAATGTTGACCAGGCCACAGCCGAGCAAGTGATCATGTTGATTAGTTTTATCAAGCAACAAGTACGGGATAAGTATGGTATTCAGCTTCATGAAGAAGTGCAGTTTATTTCTTAGTTTTTGGCTAATTTTAGCCAATTATTACCTAAAAAGTAGCCTTAGACTTGCTCTTTCTTAAGCGATGCCCTATTATTATTGACAAATTGAAAAAAATCTGTATAATATACGTGCGTTTATTAAAGTAATTATTAATATAAGTTTTATAAACTTTAAAGAAACAACACCTTGCCATCAAGGTAGGGAAATTTTCTTTTTTCATTAAATGTCAGAAGCTAGAGTCAGTAAAAAAGGTTTTATAGAAGTTATCGGTGAGGTCAACGAATTGTTACCCAACGCTAACTTCAAAGTCACTCTCGAAAATGGCCATGAAATATTGGCTCATCTTTCGGGGAAAATGAGAATGTTCAAAATCAAAATTTTACCTGGTGACAAGGTAGTGATTGAGATGAGTCCTTATGATTTGACCAAAGGACGCATCACTTATCGCCAATAAATTGATAGTAAATTTTTTAATAAAATAATAAAATATTAGGATGAAAGTCCGTGCTTCAGTAAAAAAAATTTGTAAAGATTGTAAAATTATCCGCCGTGATGGTCGGGTAGTTTGTATTTGTAAGAATCCCAAGCATAAACAAAGACAGGGATAAGTTAACAATTATTATTTCATAAAGATGGCAAGAATTTCGGGAGTAAACCTTCCAAACGAAAAAAGAATAGAAGTCGCTCTGACCTCCGTCTACGGTATTGGTTTGAGTTCATCCAACAAGATTTTAAAAATGTTGAAGATTGACCCAAATATTAGGGTAAAAGCTTTATCCGAAGAGCAAGTCAATACTTTGAGACAGGTGATTGAAAAAGATTATCGCGTCGAAGGTGAGTTGCGTCGTGAAAAAATGACCAACATCAAGCGTTTGAAAGAAATCAAGTGTTATCGTGGTACCAGACATACCAAAGGTTTGCCAGTCCGCGGTCAACGTACTAAATCAAACAACCGTACCATCCGAGGCAATAAACGTGTGACTATGGGTAGTGGTCGTGTTTCAGCCGCTCAAAAGACCTAATTATAAAATATGAAAGCTGTAAAATCTAAAAAAAAGGTAAAGAAAGTTGTAAAAAAGGGTCAAGCCCATATTCAGGCTACCTACAACAATACTATCATCACTTTGACTGATCAGCAGGGCAATGTCTTGGCTTGGTCTTCAGCTGGTGCCAATGGTTTCAAGGGTGCAAAGAAATCTACTCCTTATGCCGCTGGTATCATTGTCAGAAACGCTGTCGAGAAGACCAAAGATTTTGGTCTGACTGACGTAGAAGTATTTGTCAAAGGTGTCGGTGCTGGTCGTGAAGCCGCTATTCGCTCACTACATAGCAGTGGTATCAATGTATCATCTATTAAAGATATGACGCCAATTCCACACAATGGTTGCCGTCCTAAGAAACCTAGACGTGTTTAAAAAGATATGGGAAGAAATTTAAAACCGAGACATAAAGCTAGTCGCCGCTTTGGTGAGAACGTAGCTGATACACAAAAATCACCATTGACCAAGAGGTCTTATCCATCTGGTGTACACGGACCAAAGAAGTCATTCAAAAAGGTCAGTGAATATGGCAAACAGTTGTTAGAAAAGCAAAAAGCCAAGGCCATTTATGGTTTATTGGAAAAACAATTTGTTTTGACTTTCAATCGTGCCCAAAAGATGACTGGTGATGTCAACCACAACTTATTGGTTTTGTTAGAGTGTCGTTTAGACAATGCTATTTTCAGAGCCGGCCTTGCTCCTACCAGACGTTTGGCTAGACAGCTAGTCAATCATGGTCATTTTACCGTCAATGGAGTCAAAGTAGATGTTCCTTCATTTACAGTCAAGCCAGGTGAAGTTATCAAAATCAAAGAGAATAAAATCGGTAAAGGCTACTGGAAAACAGTATTAGAAAAGATTGAAAAAGTAGAAACTGCCGGTTGGTTGTCCTTGGATCACAAAACTTTGGCTGTGACAGTCAACAGTCAGCCAAATCAAAGCGATCTACCAAAGAATATCTCAACCAGTTTGATCGTGGACTTTTATTCACGTTAATAAAACAATTACTTTAGAAATAAAAATTTATTTATAAAAACATGAATAAGATTAGCTTACCAGAAGAAATTAGCGTCATCGATAAGAAAAATAATCATTACCAAGTGATTATTGAGCCTTGCTATCCAGGCTATGGCGTGACCGTTGGTAATGCTTTGCGTCGAGTAATGTTATCTTCATTACCTGGTGCAGCTGTTACCTCTTTCAAGATAGAGGGAGTACAACATGAATTTGACACTGTCACTCACGTCAAAGAAGATTTGGTAGAAATCATGTTGAACTTGAAAAAATTGAGACTAAAGTTATTTAGTGACGAACCAGTTATATTAAATATTGAAGCTAAGGGTGAAAAAGTAGTGACTGCCAAAGACATCAAGAAAAATGCTGATGTCGAGATTATGAACGAAGATTTGATCATTGCCACCATGACAGATAAATCTGCCAAGCTAAACATGGAAATCACTGTCGAGCGTGGTATTGGCTATGTCGCCGTTGAGCAAAATGATGAAAAAGTAAAATTACCGATTGGCACTGTCGCTATTGATGCCAATTTTTCACCAGCTATGAATGTCGGCTTCAATATTGAATATGTCCGTGTTGGTGAGATGACCAATTATGAAAAATTGATCATGGATGTATTGACTGATGGTACTATGGATGCTCGCGAGGCAGTTTCTCAAGCCAGCGTGATCTTACGTGATCACTTTGGATATTTGGTGAACAATGAGTCAGCCTCAAGCGAAGAGGAGAGTACCGAAGAAACAGAAGAAGAGCCAACTAAGAAAAAAGTTAGCAAGAAAAAGAGTAAGTAATTAAAACCATGAGACACCGAAAAAACATTACTAAATTGAGCAGAACCAGTTCTGTACGCAAAGCTTTGCTTGAAAACCTGGCTACTTCTATTATTTTATATGAAAAAGTAATAACTACTGAAGCCAAGGCCAAGGCTGTTCGTCCATTTGTCGAGCGTCTGATTACTAGAGGCAAGGTCAAATCAATCCACAACAAACAAATTTTGAGTGGTATTTTGCCTGACAAAAAAGCCGTGCAAAAAGTTTTGGATGTCTTAGGACCAAAGTACAAGGATCGCAAAGGCGGTTATTGTCGTATTATTAAGATTTCTCCTCGATCAGGAGATGGAGCCTTACTTGCTCAGATTGAATTAGTATAAAAATATGGAAAGAAAAGTTCACAATATTGATGCTACCGGCAAAGTAGCTGGACGTCTAGCTTCACAGGTCGCTAAAATCCTCATGGGCAAACACAATGTAGATTATGTAGCCAATCAGGAAAGCGGTGATATAGTAGAAATTACTAATATCAGTGCTATTAAGTTTACTGGCAACAAGCTCAATGACAAACTTTATTATCGTCATAGCCAATATCCAGGTAATTTGAAGACCACTAGACTCAAAGACATGATGTCCAAGGATCCGGCCAAGGCTTTTATTCAGGTTTTACACAATATGTTACCAAAAAACAGATTACGACCTAGAATGCTTAAGCGTCTAATTATCAAATAATATTATGACAGAAGAAATCAAGTCAAAATCTATTGTATTTTCTATTGGTCGCCGTAAATCAGCTATTGCTAGAGTGAGAATTTTAGCAGAAAAAGGCAATGATATTGTGATCACTATCAACAAAAAAGATTATAAAATTTATTTACCATATTTTGAATGGCAACAAAGTTTATTGTCACCACTCAAAGTCACTGGTCATGATAAGATCAATATTTCAGTCATGGTCAAAGGCGGTGGTATCAAGGGTCAAGTCGATGCTATCAAGCACGGCATTGCCAAAGCACTCCTTAAAATGGATGAAAATTATCGCGCGGCTTTGAGAAAAGAAGGATTACTCACTCGTGATTCTCGTATCAAAGAAAGAAAAAAACCGGGCCTCAAAAAAGCTCGCCGCGCCCCACAATGGAGCAAGCGTTAAAAAATATATTATTTCTTTAAAAACCCCTTATTTTTCTGGGGTTTTTGCTTATTGTGACTATTTTCAAAGCACTGCTTATTTGTTATAATTAGCACATGACTAATGCCCAAAAAATAACTTCCAACACTAGTTGGTATTTACTGGCTTTGATAGTGCAGAAGCTTTTGTCTTTTGGTTATTTTACTATTTTAGCTCGTTTTTTGGGGCCAGAGAGCTATGGTCAGTATCAGTTGGCTATTAATTTTGCCATGATGCTATCAGTGATTGCTGATTTGGGTCTGTCGGCTGTTCTGATCCGAGAGACTGCTCGTCAGGTGATTGATCAAGACAAGCTTTTTAGACAATTATTTTCTTTGAAAATAATTTTGAGTATCCTGACCGCAGTCACTATCATCATCGGTGATATTCTCCTATACGCCAACAACCCAGTGCGTCCTTTGATCTACCTGACAGCCTTGATAGTTATTATTGATAGTTTTACTTTGTTGTTTTATGGTTTTATTCGTGGCCAACAAAATTTACGTTATGAATCAATTGGTACGATTATTTTTCAAGTTATTATTTTAGTGTTTGGTTTATTGTTGATGCAGTTTAGCCAAAGTATTTTATATTTTATTCTAGTAGTTTTAGCTGCTAGTTTTTTTAATTTTTTATATTCTTTTATTCTTTTGCATAAAAAATATAATTTAAAATTGACCTGGTATTTTGATAAGCAGTTAATTAAAAATATTTTATTGATTGCTTGGCCTTTTGCTTTGTCAGCCTTATTTGCCAAGGTCTATGCTTATGTTGATGGTTTGATTTTGGAAAATATTCATGGGGCTGCAAGTTTGGGTATTTATAGTGTAGCCTACAAAGTGACTTTTGCTTTTCAGTTTATACCGCTAGCTTTTGTTGCTGCTTTATATCCAGCCTTTGCCCATTATTGGCAAAATGACAAAACTCAATTAGAAAAAACTTTATTTAAATCTATAAATTATTTAGCTTATATTGCCTTGCCTATTGCCATGGGTATCGGTACTTTGGCACCGTTTATTATCAAGAGTTTATATACTAGTAATTATTCTGGCTCGGCTGCGCCTTTGCAGATCCTGATAGCTAGTTTACCATTTTTATTTATCAACTTTGCTTTGTCTTATTTTTTGAATGCGACTGATAGGCAGAGGACCAATACTTTGAATTTAGCTTTAGTCATGATTTTAAACATTGTCTTAAATATTGTTTTGATTCCTCAGTGGCAAGCTCAGGGAGCAGCCGCTGCTTCTACAATCAGCACTGTGGCTTTGTTTTGCCTCAATTTAGCGGCTGTTTATAGGGTGACTGCCATCAAGCTAGGGAATTGGTGGCCGATTGCCAAGGCTACGGCAGCGGCTTTGTTGATGGCTACGGTAGTTTGGTACTCAAGTGATTTTTTAAATATTTGGTTAGATATTATTTTGGGTTTTGCGGTTTATTTTATTTTATTATTTATTTTTAAAAATATTGGTCGAGCTGATTATCTTTATCTAAAAGCTTCTTTGAAGAAAAGTTAGAAAGTTAGGATGAAAAAAGTTTTATTACTCACTCATGAATATTATCCTTTTGCCGGCGGTGTAGCTAGGTATTGTTATAATTTATTCAAAAATTTTCCAGCCGATAAATATATTGTCATGACTGATTGTAGAGCAGTCAAAAATAGCGCTAGTACAATACAGACAAAATTGTTGACTCCGTATATTTGGCCACATTGGTTGATTGGTTTGTGGTCTGTGATGAGGGTGGTGAAAAAAAATAAAATAGAAATAATTTTTACTCCCAATATTTTACCACTTGGCTCCATTGCTTATTTTATCAAAAAAATATTTGGCCTGCCTTATGTTATTTCATTGCATGGCTTGGATATTAATTTGGCTTTGAAAAATAAGCCGGCTTTAGCTAAGAAAATATTAGTCAGTGCCGAAAAGGTGATTTGTAATACTGAGTACACAGCTAGTTTGATAAAAGATTTTGTAGTATCAGAAAAAATTCAAGTCATCTACCCAAGTGCTGATATTGATTCAACCCTAGTCAGCGCCCAGCAGCTTAGTGCTTTAAAAAAGCAATACAATATCACTGACGAAAAAGTTATTTTGACAGTCGGGCGCTTGGTGCCTCGCAAAGGACAGTATTTGGTCATCAAGGCCTTGCAAGCTTTGGGTGATTTTAAATTTAAGTATTTCATTGTTGGTGATGGACCAGCCAAAAGTGTTTTAGCCAAACAGATTCAAGAAGCTCATTTAGAAGATAAAGTTTTTTTACTGGATAATGTTACTGATACAGAGTTAAGATCCTTCTATCACTTAGCTGATATTTTTGCCCTACCCAATCAATCATTGGGTACTGACGTCGAAGGTTTTGGTATAGTTTTTTTAGAGGCTGCAGCTTTTCATCTGGCTATCATTGCTGGTCCTAGTGGCGGAGTGCAGGAAGTATTTACCGGTCAGGATGATGTACTTTATGCTGAGGATGAAGTGGCGGTCAAGCAAGCTTTACAAGATTTCATGAGCGATGAACAAAAAAGATTAAAATTTGCCCAAGCTGCCTATGAGCGTAGTGAATATTTTAAGCAAATAGCAAAAGATAATATTAAATCCTTAGCCAAAATTTTAAGTTAAAAATATGAATCAATACGATGTAATCATGTTTGGTATGTCCAATCACTCCGAGTGGGATAGAGGGGTATCAAACAGAAATTATCATGTCCTCAAAGAATTGTTGAGTAAACCAGAAATCAACAAAGTGCTTTATGTTGATTATTTGCCACTGACTTGGAAGAGAGCCTTGCGGATTTTGAAAGAAGATATCTTTGTGAATAAAAAAGCAGCGACAGTCATCAAGCGTTCGGCTACTTTCAAAGTGTCCAAAGTTTCAGAAAAACTTTATGTTTATTCTGATATCAATTTTGTTTTTTCACCATTGATGACAGTCAATAATATCAAAAAAATAGCCTTGAAATTAAATTTTGGAGATTTAGTTTTGTGGTCATTTAATCCCTTCATTGCTCCTTATTGGCAAAAGTTTGGTTCTAAACTGATTGTTTTTGATGCGGTGGATAATTGGTCGGCGCATTCTTCTTATATCAAGATGCAGGCTCGTTTGAAAAAAGCCTACGAGTTGGTGAAAAATGAGGCTGATATTATCTACACGGTTTCCAAAAATTTATTGAATTTTTTTGAAGATCAAGCCAATGTGCATTGGATCCCCAATGGTGTAGATTTTATACATTACAACAAGCAGTATTCTTTGATCAATCGTGATATTGCTGATGTCAAAAAACCAATCATCGGCTACATTGGTATCATCCAAGAAAAAGTAGATTTAGATTTAGTACATTATCTAGCTGAAAAAAATCCAGACAAATCTATTGTCTTGGTCGGCCCGATTTGGGATGAGCAATCTTTACAAAAAAAAGAATTAAAAAATTATAAAAATATTCATTTTTTGGGCTACAAGTCTTACGAAGAAGCCCCGATGTATATCCAGCAATTTGATATCGGTATAGTGCCACATCGAGCTAATGATTTTAGTGTGAGTACTAATCCGATGAAAGTCTACGAGTATTTGGCTTGTGGTAAACCGGTAGTCTCAACAGAAAATGTCGGTACCGAAAATATGAATGATATTATCAAAGTAGCCAGTGGCTATGAAGACTTCAATCAGCTGGTCAATGAGGCATTACAAGCTAGCTCAACAGAGCAGGTACAAGCTAGACAGGATTTTGCCAAAAAATATTCTTGGTACAATACCGTGGAAAAAATGTTAGATTTAATTAACAAAAAATTATTATAAGTATGAACCCGAAAATATCAGTTATTATTGTTAACTGGCGCGTAAGAAAATTATTAGAAGAATGTCTGCGTAGTATTTATCGACAAGCTGACGCTGAAGAGGTTGAGGTGATTGTGGTAGACAATGACTCGCAAGATAGTACCTCTGAAATGCTGATGGTACAGTTTCCTCAGGTCAAGAGTATTGCCTTGGCCAAGAATAAGGGCTTTGCCTATGCTAATAATTTAGGTATCAAGATAGCTAGTGGTCAACTAATAATGCTACTAAATCCCGATACAGTATTAAATGATATTTTTTTTACCCAAGTCTTTGAATACATGGCGAGCAATCCCAATGCCGCTATTGTTGGTCCACTGATTTTAAACAATGACTCTAGTGTCCAGGCCTCAGTCAGGCGTTTTCCAGATTGGCGATCACAGATGCTGATTTTGTTAAAGATGAAAAATATTATGCCCCAGCAAAAATGGCTGGCCAATTATCTGATCCAAAATTTTGATTATCAATCTACAGCCGAGGTAGATCAGATCATGGGCGCAGCCATGATCATCAGACGTAGTACTTTTGATAAGATTGGCTTATTGGATTCAAAATATTTTATTTGGTTTGAGGAAGTAGATTTTTGCCAGCGTGCTAAAAAACATGGCCTTAGCATCAAGTTTGTACCTAGTTTTTCTTTGAAGCATTATGGTGGGGCTAGCTTTGAGCAGGCACCGACCGTCGCTAAACAGTTGATGTTCAATCGTAGTATGATGCGTTATTTTTCTAAACATCAGCCGGCTTGGCAAGTTATTATTTTGGCTTTAGTCTTACCAGTCAATTTATTATTAACAGCTCTTTATGGTCTCTATCTACGAGCTAGAGCGGAGTAAAACCTTTTATTTTTGGCTTAGCACTTTATTGTTTTTAGAGTTGCTATCAGTTTTAGCTTGGGCCTATCAGCCTTTGGCTATTATTTTTTTATTTATTTTAGCTATTATTTTAGTATTGGCTTATCGGCGTGATAGGCAATACTTAATCTTCTTACCCTTAGCAGAGCTTTTTTGGGGTAGTATGGGTCGTAGTATCCAGTATGATTTTTTTAGTTTACGCTGGTTAGTATTTATTATTACTATTTTATTTTTTTTGATCAGCCATGCTAAAAATTTGAGAAATTTGAAAATTGTCAAAAATAAAATATTAGGTAGATTTTTTATAGTTTATTTTTTACTAATTTTATTGTTTATTGTTTTAGCTTTTATTAATCAACATTCGGCTCGCAATATTTTTCTAGATGCCAATGCTTATTTTTATTTTTTGTATTTACCGATTTGGCTTCAGTATTATGATGCACAGGTTTTGAAAAAAATAGTTAAGATTTTATTAGCAAGTTCCCTGGTTATTGCCCTCAAGACTATTGTCACTTTCTATTTATTTACGCAGAGCAGTTTTGATTTAGTGTCCTACTACAAATGGATCAGGGATACTAGGACAGGTGAGATCACACGACTAGATAATGGTTTTGTGAGAATATTTTTTCAGTCACAGATTTATGTGCTAGTTGCTTGGGCTATCATGTTTGATAAAGCGATCAAGAATAATTTGACTAGCAAAAATTTTATTTATTTACTTTTATTTTCAGCAGCTCTTTATATTTCATTGTCTCGTAGCTTATGGCTGGGTTTATTGTTAGTAATTTTTATATTAGTTGTTTTAAATAAAAATAAACTAAAGTCGATAAAATATTTATTGCTATTGGGTGTGTCTAGTTACGCTTTAGTTATTATACTTTTTAATTTCCCCAAATATCATCAAGTAAATTTATTTAATAACCGCAGTGTCGATACTCAAGAAGCAGCGGTGGCTACCAGAACTATTTTGTTGCCCATCATGTTAGACAGTATCAAGCACCAACCTATTTTAGGATATGGTTTTGGCCAAGAACTGACTTTTTTGAGTCAGGATCCACGCAGCAAAAATGAGTTGAATCCGACTGGGCAGAGGACAACCTTTTCTTTTGAGTGGGGTTGGCTGGATTTTATGCTTAAAGGTGGCCTGCTATTGGCTCTATTCTTCGTTTACAGCTTGTTTTATATTATTAGGGGTACTTATGCTATAATAAAACTTGAGCCCAAATTTACGGCTTATTTAGCCATTTTTTTGGCCTTACCCTTGATCCATGTTTTTACTCCCTACTTGAATCATCCCTTGGGTTTGGGCTTACTAGTATTGGGTCTTATAAACACTAAATATAATGTCTAAAATAGGAGAAAAAAATTTAACAGTGACAGTTTGTCTTTTGACTTGGAATGGTGAAAAATACTTACCGGCTTTTTTGAATAGTTTGTTAGAGCAAACTTTTAGCAATTGGGAACTTTTGGTTTTGGATAATGCCTCAGCTGACAAGTCAGTATCTATTATCAATGAGTATTATCCGCCAGCTAAAATAATTAGACAAAAACAAAATCAAGGTTTTGCCAAAGGCAATAATCTTTTAATAAAATGGTCAAAGTCTGATTATGTTTTGGTGGTCAATCAAGATGTTGTTCTGGCTAAAAATTATATCCAGGTCTTGGTTGATTTTTTGGAAAAACATCCGCAGGCAGGAAGTAGTGCTGGTAAGATATTTTATTGGGATTTTGAAAACCATATCATGAGTAGCCAAATTGATTCTTTTGGCTTAAAAATTGATCGTCGCCGTGCAGTTTCTGATTGGCTACAGGGCCAAGAAGATGTACCGATGGAGACGCAAGAAGTTTTTGGTTTATCGGGCGCAGTAGTGATGTATCGACGCAAAGCTTTGGAGTCAGTCAAGTATCGTACCCAAGGTGATGACTATGAATATTTTGATGAAGATTTTTTTGCCTACAAAGAAGATGTTGATTTAGCTTGGCGACTACGTCTCTGGGCTTGGGAAAATTGGCTAGTAGCAGACACTCAGGCTTATCATGATAGAACTATAGCAGCCCAGCGCTCACCAAAAGATCGGCGTTTTCGTGGCTTAGCCAATAAGCTGTCTTATCGCAATCATATTTGGGTATTGTATAAAAATTCTTTTTTTAAAGATGTATTACATGATGGGCGTTTTATCCTATGGTATGAATTCAAAAAATTAATGTATTTGATTATTTTTGAACGTCAGAGTTTGCAGGCTTGGAAAGATTTTATCAAGTGTTACTCCAAGATGAGAAAAAAACGCAAATATATGATGACTAATAATCAAGTAAAATCTGATAGTATAAACAAATGGTTTTATCAATAGTAATTTTAAATTATAAAACAAAAAATCTTAGCAAAGAATTATTGAAAAATTTGCTTGATTTAAAATTGCCTTTTGAACACGAAATTATTGTGGTTGATAATGCTTCTTTTGATGGACTGGACACAGTCATCAAAAATAAATTTCCTAGTGTCAAATTTATACAAAGTCAAAAAAACGGTGGCTTTGCCTATGGTAATAATATTGGTATCAAGCAGGCGACTGGTAAGTATGTAATGATCTGTAATCCGGATTTGGCTATACTCAGTCAGGCCTTTGAACAGATGGTGGACTACATGGAAAAAAATGAGTCAGTTGGCTTGGCTGGTCCGAGGCTTATCAATGCTGATAAAAGTATCCAGTATTCTTGTACTGATTTTCCAGATTGGCATTTGCCTATCTATCGTCGCACCATGTTTAGTGAGACTAAGTCTGGTAAAATTTGGTTGGACAAATATTTATTAAAAAACCTTGATCATAGTCAGAATTTTTTTGTTCCAGCTTTGTTTGGTGCTTGTTTGATAGTGCGGCGCTCAGCTATAGCCAAAGTTGGTCTCTTGGACGAAAGATTTTTTATGTATATGGAAGATTTGGACTGGTCTAGACGTTTTTGGGAAAATGGTTTTAAGGTGGCCTACATCGGTGAGGCTGAGGTGATACACCTGCATCGTCGGCAGTCAGCCGCTGATAATTTGCCAAAATCGATCTTAAGTCGCTCCGCTAGGAATCACATCACTAGTTTTATCAAGTATTTACTAAAATATAGGGGCAAAGAGCTACCCAAAGTAGTTTAATTAGCTTATTTCCTTGCTATTTTGGCCTAATTTAGCTAAAATTATTTCATAAAATATATTATTATGTCTAGCAATATGGAGTTAAAAAACAACATAAACGACGAAGAACAGCAACGCATCAGAAAGCTTGGTCTTTTTGCTGAAAAAGGCTTGGAGACTTACCCTAGTATTAGTCAGCAATATACGACCGTGGCTGATTATCTGAAGAATAATAAGACCTGGTTAAAATCCAATAAAACCATTAAGATGGCTGGCCGTATTCGCTCTATCAGACTGCAGGGCGGTTCTTGTTTTTTGCAGTTTACTGACCACACTGGTGCTTTGCAGGCCTTTGTCAGAAAAGATAGATTAGGCGAGGAAAGCTATCAGCTCTTTAAAAATGGTCTAGACGCTGGTGATATTGTGGAGTTTGTGGGTAACGCTTTTGTGACCAAGACCAAAGAGCCTACTATTTTGGTTAAAAAATTTAAGCTATTGAGCAAGGCTTTATTGCCAATACCAGATGATTATTATGGCTTGAAAGATCCAGACATTAGATTTAGGCGC
>JAUPVE010000089.1 GCA_030917205.1 Patescibacteria group bacterium
TTGGCAATTGATTGCTGGTGAGAGGCGTTTGAAAGCAGCTCAGCTTTTGAATATGACCGAAGTACCAGTGATAGTCAAAGAAGTATCAGATCGCGATAAATTAGAATTATCTATTATTGAAAATATTCAGAGACATGATTTGAATTGTTTGGAAGAGGCAGCTAGCTACAAGCGCTTGATGGAGGAGTTTGGCTTATCCCAAGAGGATATTGCTAGGCAAGTGAGTAAAAGTACTTCAACTATTGCTAATATGTTGCGCATACTACAGTTGCCTATAGTGATCAAAGAGGCCTTAGGTGCCAATAAAATAACTTTTTCTCACGCTAAAATAATTTTGAGCTACCCAGGTAAGACTGAGCAAATAAAAGTATTTAAAAAAATCTTACATTCTGATTTGACAGTCAAACAGCTAGATGAATTGGCTCACCGCACTGTACTCAAAGATAAGAGTGAGAAAAAGCAGGATCCAATATTGACGGCCTATGAAGATAAGCTAGCTAAAAATTTAGGAGCCAAAGTAGCGATCAAAAAAAGAGGTGAACGTGGTCAGATTTTGATTGATTTCTATTCGCATGAGGAACTGAAGAATTTGCTGAACAAGTTGCAGGGCTAATTATTTTTTTATATATATGCGTAGTAGTCGGGGTTTTACTATGATCGAATTGATTGTAGTGGTGATGATTATAGCTGTTGTAGCTTCAGTTATGTTTTTTGCTATTAATCCAGCAAAAAGATTAGGTGATGCTAGCAATGCCATTCGCGATCAAAATGCCTTAGAGTTAAAACAAGGCCTAGAGCGTCTAGTAGCTGACGCGCTCACAGTGCCAGATACTTTGAATAGCTTGGTCAATGGAACGTATATGCTGGTCACTACTGGAGGTAGTACAGAAGGGCAGTGTAGTTGCACGAGTTTGAATCAAGATATTGACCGTATAGATTTAGCCGGTTTATTAAATAATTATTTACCAACCTTACCAGTTGATTCTGCGGCCACAGGCAATGACACAGGATATTATATTCAAAAAAATAATAACGATTCTTTTTTAGTCGGCCATTGTTATGAATATTCCGACGTCGTAGCTGAGGCGCCAGTAGTAGAATTGGTAGCAAGTACAGCAGGTCCCAGTTCACCAGGTACAGCCGCCTCAGTGACATTTGGCTATTGGAATTTGCCCAATAATTGTAAAATTAACGATGGTACAGCTACGGTGGCTAATACTGATGATTGGGATTATACGACCATTGAGCAGGAGGTAAAAATTGTCAAAGCGGACGGGACTATTGGCACTCAAAATAAAGCTTCTTTAGGTACTTGGGGGCAGATTGCCAATCCAGGCTACACTAGCTATGGTGGCGCAGCCGATCTATGGGGGGAGACTTGGACGGCTGCTGATATCAATGACGCTGATTTTGGTGTAGTCATCAAAGCAGGAAATGCGGTTGGTACTACAGGTTACCTAAAAATGACTAATTTTCTTTTTGCTATTCCTGACGGTGCCATCATTGATGGTATCAAGGTAGATATAGAAAGATGGCGGACAGTTGATGGAGAGGGTATAGTGACTAATATTGTAGATCACGGACGCATTACTATTTATTACCGATCATAAAATAAAAAACCTCCTTTATAGGAGGTTTTTTTAAAGCTATAAAATATTTTTTTTGTTTTTGAGTTGCCCGCGTATTTTATTTTTAGCTTGATTGGTGATAGCGATATCCAGCCAATCAGCATTAGGATATTTGCGACTTTTGTTAATCAATACTTCTATCACATCGCCAGATTTTAGGGGAGTATCAAGAGCTGACATTTGTTCGTTGATTTTGGCACCGATGCATTGATTGCCAATGTCAGTATGGATGTGGTAGGCAAAGTCTATCGGTGTAGAATTTTCTGGTAGCTCGATGACATCACCTTTGGGAGTAAAGACAAAAATCTGATTAGCAAATAAATCATTTTTGATGTGCTTGATAAACTCAGTATTATCAGTGATAGTTTTTTGAATTTCCATCAAATCTTGGAGCCACTTGGGTGGTCTTTTTCTTTTACCTAAAATACCAATTTCTTTGTAGCGACTATGAGCAGCCACGCCATATTCAGCTTCATCATCCATGGTCTTGGTGCGGATCTGAAATTCAGCCACTTTGCCAAACTCGGTAAAGACCGAGGTATGTAGTGATTGATAGCCATTGGGTTTTGGTTGAGCGATGTAGTCTTTGACTCGGCCTTTGAGCGGAGTCCAGCGTTTGTGGATGAGGCCAAGGACTAGATAGCAGTCAGGTATATCATTGACTATGACACGTAAAGCAATCAAGTCGTAGACTTTATTGATATCTTTATTTTTGCGAATTAATTTTTGATAAATTCCGTACAAACTTTTTACTCGGCCCTTGATGTGTAAATAGGGGACATTGTGTCGAGCTAAATCTTTTTGGGCAACTTTTTTTATCTTATCAATATATTTGCTTTCGGATTTCAATCTATCTTGTACTAGTTCTGATATCCAGGCATATTCTTCTGGGTAGACATAGGGGAAAGCTAAATCTTCTAGCTCTACTTTGATACGAAACATACCCAAGCGATTAGCAATCGGAGCAAAAATTTCCATAGTCTCCTGCGCGATGCGTAGGCGCTTTTCTGGTTTGACGCCTTCTAGTGTCTCCATGTTGTGTAGGCGGTCAGCTAGTTTGATGATGATGACGCGTAGATCTTGGGACATAGCCAAAAACATTTTGCGTAAATTTTCCGCATAGCGTTCTAGTCCGCGATATTTCAAAGTGCCGAGTTTAGTGACACCTTTGACTAGGTGATATATTTCTGAGCCAAAATTATTTTTTATTTCTTCAAAAGTAAAATCAGTATCTTCGGGCACGTCATGCAAGAGGCCAGCAGCGATAGTTGGGATGTCCATACGCATCTTGGCGAGATTGTAGGCGGTAGCGAGAGCATGATAAATATAGTCTTCGCCAGTATTTCTCTTTTGGCCTTTGTGTGCTTCGGAAGCAAAATGAAAAGCCTTGATGATGATATTAATATCTTCACCAGGATAGTTGTCAGCTAGTATTTCTTTTAAATCCTCAAATGTTACTGTAGCCATATAGTCATCATAGTATT
>JAUPVE010000008.1 GCA_030917205.1 Patescibacteria group bacterium
AAAGAAGCTGTAGCCAATGGCGTGCGCATAGTCAATATTGATACTAATTTGCGCGTAGCTTTCAAAAAAGCTTTATGGAAAAGTATGAGTCACGAAAAAAGCATGGTTGATCCACGGGCAATTTTGCGACCAAGCACAGAGGCCATGCAGGCTGAAGTAGAAAGAATAATTAAAATTTTAGGTAGCGCCAATAAGGCGTAATACTATGTTGGATATTTTACTTATCATATTAATAGTAGTTTCTGGATTTTTTATAGCCCAGATTTTGTGGCGCAAGGCTCCACATCTATCTAGTATTAATGTTAATAATTTACCAGAGATAAAAGCCGAACGACAAAAACAAGTTATTTTGCGTGGTCGTTTGCACCGTACTACTCAAGAATTATCAGCTAGACTAAAAAAAATATCAGAGCCAGTCAATGATCAATTAAATTTGCATTTTAAAAATTATTATCAACGTCTACGATCTTTTGAACATGAGCTAAAAAGAAAAGGGGAGAAACAGCTCAGTGCAGCGGTAGACAAATCTCAAACCTTGGATGCTTTGTTAGTTGAGGCTAGACAGTTGATCAATAACGAAGAATATCAAAAAGCTGAAGATAAATTAATCGACTGCTTGTCATTTGATGAGCATAATGTCGAAGCTTACAAACTGTTGGTTGATCTCTATCGAGCACGCAAACAATATGACGAAGCCAAAGAGACTCTGGAATATTTACTAAGACTGACTCACGAAACAGATTCTAGCATCTATTTTTCTTTAGCTGATATTGCCAAAGAGCGTGGTAATTTGAAACAAGCTGAAGATGATTATTTGCGATCTATTTCACTTTCTGATGATAATTATTTATATTTTTTAAATTTAGCTGAAGTCTATTTAGAGCTTGATGATAAAGAAAAAGCTTTGGAAACTGCTCAACGGGCCTATATCTTAGCTCCAAATAATCCAAAAATTCTTGACTTTTTGATAAATCTTTGTATAATTATCCAGGATCGAGCATTAGCCGTTGATTATCTAGAACAACTAAAGACAGTAAATCCCGAGAATAACAAAATCATCGAGTTCAACGAAAAAATTGATAGTTTATCTTAGCGAATATATATAGATAGTATTATGGTTGGTACCCTTCGGCGTTGCTCAGGGTCCCGACGAAATAGAGTTTTTGTATGGGTCGGTACCGAAGTGGTCAACCGGGACAGACTGTAAATCTGTTGGCATCAGCCTTCGGGGGTTCGAATCCCTCCCGGCCCACCATCCTTCGCAAGCGAAGGATATAAAAAAAATTTCACTCTAGCCGTCTTAGCTCAGTTGGTAGAGCACCACCATGGTAAGGTGGGGGTCATCAGTTCAAATCTGATAGACGGCTCCATTTTAGCCCAGTATATGGGCTTTTTAGTTATATTATTATAAGCATTGACAATTTACGGTTTTAGTGTATAATATTTGATTGTTAATTGTTATATATATTTTTTATTATTTACAAATTTTATGAAGAAAAAGAAGAAAAACACTGCAAAAAATCTTAACAAAGGATTAATTGCCTTTCTAGTGATGGCTGTGATAGCTTTAAATTTTAGTCTAATTGGTAGCGTGTTAGCTGATGATTCAAATGAATTGGATCAAAATTTAGCTTTACCACTGCCAGTAAAAACAAGTTTCGATGAAATAACTCCAGTTACATCAGAAGTGACTATTACAAACACACTAGCTGTCTGTGATCACAATGGTGATGGTTTACGTAATTTATCGGACGTGAGTATGTTGGCCGAAATTCAAGATACTCTTAGTCTTTCTGAAATTGCCGAGTATGCCCAGAACAATCAAGATGATATCTGGTGCGCTGCTAAGTTTAGACGCTTGCCTGTTTGCGATCACAACGGTGATACTTTGAGAAATCTTAGTGATGTCGCTTTATTTGCTGAGATTAAGGATAGTCTTAATCTGACAGAGATTGCTGACTATGCAGAACACAATCAAGATGATATCTGGTGCGCTGCAAACTATGGACCAAGAGATTTAGAATCAGCCCAGGGCACACAAGAGGTAGATGCGAATGTTGGATTAGCTATCTGCGATCACAATGGTGATAGTTTACGTAATTTATCAGACGTGCCACTGCTCGCTGCTTGTCAAAATACTTTTGATGCTAATGGCGATGGTGTGCATGATTTGAGTGACATTTCTTTGTATGCTTCTATGAATCAAGATGCTAATTTTTGTCATAAAACTTTTGTGTGTGTTGCTACCTCAACTCCAGCAGTAGAATTAATTATCGAAACTCCGGTAATATCTAACAATGGTGGTTCTAGTTCTAACGGTGTTGGATTAGCTATTTGCGATCACAATGGTGATACTGTGAGAAATCTTAGTGATGTGGCTCTCTTTGCTGAAATCAAGGATAGTTTGAATCTTTCCCAAATTGCTGAATATGCACAAAACAATCAAAATGATGATTGGTGCTCTGCAAATTATGGACAGCAGAATTCTGAGATTGTGCCTGAGGTTTTGGGTGAAAAATTAAGCACTTGTAATATTGATAATGATGTTGCAGGACGTACAGAGTGGGCTGAAGGTAGTTTGATCAGAGGCTGTGATATGAAAGTTTATCGTATTGAAAATCAAACTAAACGTCACATTTTGAGTTTGAAAGATTTATTTAAGTATATTGGAGAAAGAATTTATAATGTTACAGATGATATTGTAGCTTTATTCTAATAGATATTAAAGAAAACCATCTAGTCTCTCGCAAGGAGCTGGATGGTTTTTTGTTTAATAAAATCAATAATTGTGTTATAATATAAAAGATATATATTGACTTTTTTCTAAGAAAGTAGTAGATTATCATGTTTAATAAAAAAACATGCCTAGAAGAAAAATAAGCGATTTTGAGGATCTAAAACATAGAGATAGTGATGGCGACGGCTTATCAGATTATGATGAGATTTTTGTCTATCATTCTGATCCGCTAAATACTGACTCTGGTCATGATGGTTTTACAGATTATCAAAGGGCTAGATTAAATTTGGATTCAATAAATAATGTATTTATGAAAGATTTTTTTATCCCCAATGAAAGTAATAATTTTAAACCACACATCCTCAAGCCTCGTCGTTTATTTTTTTACTCAATAAGTGCTGTAGCTATAAAAATATTTGTCATGGCTACTGTGTTGGTTTTTCCGGCCACAGCTTGGTTGACGCCGGATTTCTTGAAAGCTGAAAGTACTCAAATAGTGGCCTTGACCAATGGTTTACGTCAGTCTTTGGGTTTACAGACTTTGGAGAACAATGAAGTTTTGCAGGCAGCCGCCTTTGCCAAGGCCGAGGATATGGTGGTTAATCAATACTTTGCTCATGTCAGTCCTGAAAAAAAGGGCTTAAGACATTGGTTGGGCTCCAAAGGTTATAATTATCAGGTGGCTGGTGAAAATTTAGCTATTGGCTATTCAGCTCCTACAGAGGTGCTAGAAGCCTGGAAAAATAGTCCAACTCACTATGCCAACCTTATTGATCCTGATTACAATGAAATAGGCGTGGCCATGATTGCTGGCAATTATGAGGGTTTTGATACCAAGCTAGTCGCTCAGATGTTTGGCTTCCAAAAAGCGATTCCCACTCCAGAGCCTATTCTAGTGACAGAGCCAACTAAGCCAGTAGTGACCGTGATAGACGAACCGACAGTTTTAGCAGAAAAGACCACCAATCCTACGCCAGTACCGGTAGTTGTGGAAAAACCCAAGCCTATTGTCATAGTAGATGTAGAAGAGCCCCTGGCTCAGCCAAGTATAGTGACAGGCATTGAGGGTTTATTGACTAATAAGAAAAACTTAGATATCAAAGTACTTTCCCCAGAGGCTACAGAGGTAGTTTTGTGGGTCAATGATAAAAAACAGGCTTCTGCCAAGACTGTGGATAATCAAGTTATTTTTGACCTAGCCTTGAATGAAGGGCAGAATAAGTTAGTAGCGCAATCAATTTTAGCTGAACAAAGCAGTTTTTCTCCAGAGTATGTCCTAGAGCTTGATACCCAGGCCCCTACAGTGGAGGCAGAACAAAGCTTTATTTCGGCTATTAGCCCAAAAGATCAAGAGGTGTTGATCAAAATAGAGGCTATTTTGAGTACAGATACCAAGGTAGCAGTGGTGAAATATCATGGATTTGATATTCCGCTCAAGCAGGATCTGACCAACGACAAGCTTTGGGTAGCTAATAGGCTGATTGCCAATGTCGCTGATAATTTTTTTAGCCCAGTGGTACCAGCTAGTTTAGTAGCCACTGATTTGTCTGGTAATACTTTGACCGAAGATTTAGCTTGGCAGAAAATATTATTAGATACACCAAGTCCAGTCAATCAGTATTTATTTATCAAAAATACAGAATCTAGCAACATAAAGCCTATTTTTGACCTATCGACTTGGTATTTTAGGGTTATGTTGTTAGTAGCTTTTGTAGCTTTGTTACTCAATATCTTTATTGAGATAAAAAAACAACATCTTAAAACAATAGCCTCAACAGTAGCCTTTATGACTTTGTTGTCTCTGCTGATTTTGTTCTAGTTGACTATATACTCATAATGTGTTAAGACAATGTTGTGAGTCTTTATTTGGCTATTGACACATTTCTTCTTAAATATTTTAATAACTATTGTAATAATTATTGTTGACCAGCGGCTATATCTATAAGGCTATAGCTATATCAGTGTAAGATATTTATAAAATAAAAAATTAATTATTTTTTTATCTATTAATTTATTAATAAACTTATAAACACATAAATTTATGTCTAATTTATTCAAAAAGATTTTTGTTAGCTTTTCTGTGTTGTCTGTAGTAGTTTGGTCAAGCGGAGCGAGCGCTTTGACTGATCAGGCTATGGCCAATGAAGATGAATTAACAAATAAGATGGTGACCGTGTGTCACACTGATGTTGATGATGTCAGAACAGAAATAGAGGTGGCTATGAAAGATCTCGACGCACACCTCGAAGCTGGTGATGTCAAAGGAAGGTGTCCACACGTAGAGTTGATTGTCCCACCAGTAGTAGTGCATGGTGAATGGTGTAGTGCTTTATTGGGTATTTTTCAATCCCCAATGGATAACAATCAAGTTATTAATTTGCTCGGTGATTCAGATTTGAGCGATGTGCCTGTAATGGCTGAGTGGTATGAGGATGGTAATAATACCGCCTGTCACGCTCGTTTTGATGCTACCTTTGATCAAAGTAATTATTTGAACATTGATTGGTGTGCTGGTCTTCTACAGGGTGTAAAAGACGGATATGGCTCCCATGTTGGTGATGCTAAGTATTCCGAGATGTTTAATTTGGTTGATAATGAAGCTGGTGGTGACATTGGAGCTATTAATTTGAGTGATCATAGCAAGGCTGTTGGTTTGGCCGCTGCTGGTGATCAAGCTGCCTGCTATGCCTATTACAATTTCCCAGCTTGGCCAACGCCTATTTGTGGTAATGGTCAAATTGAAGAAGGTGAACAATGTGATGATGCTAATACAGTAAGTGGCGATGCTTGTAGTGCTACTTGTCAGATAGAAGTACCACAGCCAACAGCTACTCGTAGCCAATGGTGCAGTGCTTTATACGGTATTATGCAGTCCCCAATGGATAATAATCTCGTGATTGATATTGATGGTAATGGCACAGTAGATTTGAGTGATAATTTAAGTCCTTGGTATACTGCAAATAATGATGCTGCTTGTTACGGACGTTTTGATTTAGGAGATGGTGAATTTAATTTCAATCAAGAAAATTATACCAATATTGATTGGTGTGCTGGTCTAGCAAAGGGAGTTTCGGATTTTTATGGTACCAGTACTACTACCGCTGAATTTTCTACAATTTTTGATTTAAATGATGATGGTTCAATTAACTTAATTGATGTAGGCGTCTTAGCTGGTCTAGTAACGGCTGGTGATCAAGCTGCTTGCTATGCCCACTATGTGCCACCAATGCCTCAGTGGTCAGTGGACCCTCAGAATTGTGAATCAGTAGAGCATGCTACTAGCTACAACGCTTACCCAGATTGTGGTGTTACTGCTTGTGAAAGTGGTTATGTTTTGACCGGCGGTGCTTGTGTAGCTGAAAACAGATCTTCCGGTGGCGGCGGTGGTGGAGGCGGCGGTAGTTATTCTGCTTTTAATATATTCAATGTCCAAAATAGCTCAATTGGCACTTCAGCCAATATTACTTGGCAAACCAACCGTCAATCATTGACTTGGATGCTATATGGCACTTCTACTTCCTATGGTTCTGAATACCAAGGCGCCAACTATCACACTGCTCATACTCTAGAATTAACAAATTTGTTACCAGGTACTTTGTATCATTATCAAGTCAGAGCCAAAGATGCTAGTAACAATACGGTTTATGATATTGATCGCACCTTTACTACCCCTGGCTTTGTTCCACAGGTTTTGGGTGTTAAAGAAGAGGCTTGTATACCAGATGTAGATGGTGATATCAAAGATGTGATGAATTTTATAAATGGATCTTTGATTCGCGCTTGCGGACCAGGAGTCTATCATGTCTTGGGTAATAAGATGTACCATGTTCCAAATTGGCAATATTTACATGACAATTATTTTGCCCAGAGAATATACAATGTAGCTCCTGAGGTTTTAGACCAGTATACTCAGACCATGACTGATGATAAATCAGTCAGAGGCAATGGTGTACAGAAAGTATCAGGCACCAAGCTATATGCTGACGGTACACTACTTAAAGCCAAAGATGGTAAAATATATGTCATTATGAATGGTCATAAAGTGCATATTGTATCTTTAGAAGATCTCAAGAAATATGCTGGCAACAAGATGTATAGTGTTACTGATCAGGTTTTGAATCAATACTAAATAATCTAAATAAAAGCGTCCCCACTGGGGGCGTTTTTATTTTTATAATGATATGCTATATTTCATTAGCTGAAATTGAATAAAAAATATGCCAGAACTGCCAGAAGTAGAGACAATAAGAAGGGGCTTGCAAGCCAATATTATTAACAAAAAAATTGTTAAAATTGATATTCATAAACCTAAACAGGTTCATGGTGATGCTTTGGTTTTTCGAAAGAAGATACTTGGTAATAAGATTGTCAGAGTTGATCGTATTGGTAAGCTACTAATTTTTAAATTACAAAAAGGCGAGGATTATCTATTGGTACATCTCAAGATGACTGGCCAGCTCATTTATAAAAATAAAAAAAGCATTGTGGCTGGCGGACACAATCTGCCTATCGGTGAGCAGCTACCAAATAAGTATTCGCATATTATTATTTATTTTAATGACAATTCTATTTTGTTTTACAATGATTTACGTCAGTTTGGCTATCTGAAAATTGTGCACCATCTAGTCAAAGAAGAAATAAAAAGTAAATATGGCTTAGAACCTTTGACAAAAGATTTTACTTGGCTAAATTTTTTGGCGCTTATGGAAAAAAAGAAAGGCATCTTGAAAAGTATTTTATTGAATCAACAAGTTTTTTCTGGGATTGGCAATATCTATGCTGATGAAATTTGTTTTCGAGCAGGTGTCAGGCCTGATAGGCGAGTAGAGAGTTTAAAAGCAGGAGAGCAAAAAAAAATTTATCAGGCTTGTCAGTATATCATGTCCAAGGCTGTAGCTTCAGGCGGTACGACTTTTAGTGATTATCGGACGACGGATGGTGCTCACGGAGCTTATGTGAAGTATTTGAAAGTCTATGGTCGGGCTAAGCAGAAGTGTTTAAAGTGTAAAAATAATAAAATTACTAAGTATAAAGTGGCTGGCCGAGGCACTCATTTTTGTGGTTATTGTCAGCAATAATCACATATTGACTAAAACATAAAAAAGTGATATAATAATACACTGTCATAAAACCCTTTGTTTTATGCAATGTTCTTAGACAATCTTGGAAACTAGTGAATATAGAGTCTTGAGAGAAGAGTAACCTGCAAACCCTAAAGGAGGGTGTCATGGAAAGCTATCTCGGGGACATGGCGATTGTGGTCGTCGTGTTGTTGATTTGTGCGGTGGTCTGGGACTCGAAGATCAAGCCGATCTTCAAGGCTCTCGCTGCTGCTGTCCTGCTCATTGGTACTGGGCTATTCGTAGCCTGGCACCACCATCTGTTCGTGTTTGCGTCTTTCAGGGGCATTGATGGCCAGAAGATGGAGGGCGTGGCCACTAAGGTCACTGCTTTTCACGGGCCTTCGCTCTTGCAGATCATCTTCGCTGTCGTCATTCTGTCTGCTTTCGTGGTGTTTTTCAAGAAAACCATGGAACCAAAGGAGTGGTCGGCTGAGAAGGACGAGAACGGCAAGGTCGTGAAACAACCCTCTGTGCGTTGGTTCAGTCTTGCTTCCTGTGTACTCATTGGACTTTTCTTGCCTTTGGCCATTTGTTGGCCTGGAGTGGTTTATTTCTGGATCTTGGTCTTGATTGGTCTGGGTCTGGATTTGGCCTACGTCGTACCATTTCTGCACATCTACTCGGTCTTGTGGTTTCAGAAGCCGGTCAAGTTTTGGCGTGCTGGCTTACATTTTGGCCCGCCGAGCTGGTTGCCAAAAAATGTCTTCGACATTTGGAACCTGGCACGTGAGCGCATTGAAGCCTCGGACAAGACTGAACAGCTACCAACTGCTGACACTAAGGTGTTAAAGTTTGGTAAGAAGAAGTCGGCTAAGACAGCCGAGACGAGCGATGATAGCACTAAGACAGACGAGGAAGATACTTTTAGTGCGACGATTTCTCTGGTGATGTGGATGGTCTTCTGGACCAACTACAAACCAGAGATATTCATCCGCTATTCTCGGACGGACCGTGACCAGTTGAAGACCATGGTCTTCAACATTACTGAGGCTTATTTGGCCGAACAGCTTTTGGGCCTGACTTTTGAAGAAGCTCGAGAGAAGACCGATTACTTCGTGACTCAGGTTGATCTGCGTCATGAAGCTGAACACTCTGTCAGCCATAGGCATTTGGCTGAATTCAAGGCCATGGAGAAGCGCGGAGCCTCGGATAGCGAATGGTTGGCATTCGCTACGAGGGTTTTCGACTTGAACGAAGGAGAAGGAGAAAAGAGTAGGCAGAAGGTGCTTGCCTACGGCCGTTTCCTGGAGCTGAGAAACCGGATCTTGCATTTGGTCGGGTGTTTTCTCGATGACATCCGTATCAAGGATCGGAATGCCGATCCCAAGGTCGAAGAAGCTCTCAATGCTGTCACACTGGCCCGTCTGGAATTGCAAAAGGCGTTGGTCAACATCGAGAAGGGGCAGGCTGAAGGTCAGGCTGCCAGTGAGCGTGAAAGTGAGGCTTTGAGAGGAGTTTTGGCTCTGATCAAGGAAGAGAACAATGCGGCTGCTCTGGCCGTGTGGACTGATTTCCAAAAATCTACACACAACCAGAACGTCAACATCGGTGGTATCGATATTGGTGCCGCCCTGGCTCAGCTGGCTAAGGCAGCTAGTCAGAACAAGAAGTAGTTTCCAAGATGAGTGAGAGCCCCGATTTTTGTGCAGCGTGTGCAGGAATCGGGGCTTGTTTTTTTTGAAAAAAAATGTCATGATAATAATGATTTAAATTATTATTAAAAACAAAAATTTTATGGAAGATGTGATCCAAAATTTTGTTCTGGATTTATTAAAACAAGCAGGTATTGATCAGATGCCAGAAGATTTTAAAAAAGAGTATACGGAAAAATTAGCCGTGGAAGCCGAAAGGCGTTTGGGTGTGATGGCTATGGAAGAACTGGATGCCAAAGGTTTAGAGGAGTTTGAAGCTTTTATGGCTACAAACAATGCTCCAAAATCAGAAGATTTTTTGGAGTTTTTTAATAGTCATATTACTGATTTTAGTGCTAAAAGTAATAAAACATTACAAGAATTTGCTCAAGAATTTTTAAGTAGTGCTACTGACCTCAAAGGCACAAAATTATCCGTTTAATTTTTGATGGCACATATGACTAATAATGAAAAAATTAAACGTTTTAGGGATATTTATGATGAGTTTTTAGTTGCTTTTGAAAAAATTAAAGCTAAAGCAGCCGAGCGCACAGTTGCCAAAATAAAAGCTCAAGAAAAAGCGGAAATTGATGATTTATTATCCAAAATAAATAAAGATTACTAATATGCCAGAAGAAAATTTGATCAATGATAAAGCTATTCAATCTGCGACAGGTCATGCCCCTGAGTTGCCTGAGCGCTCGGCTACTGAAACAGCCGCTGAGGCAGAACGAACAATAGCGGATATTGATAAAGTAGTTGCTGATTTTCGTGCTCAAGAAGCAGTGACTAATCCTGATGACGTCCACGAATTGGAGTCAACTGCTCAGTCTAGTGTGGCCCAGGTTCAAGAGGTATTACATACTCAGGATGATTCAGGTTTAGAAAGTACTATCAAAGAAAATACCAATACACCTGAATATAAAAAAGCTCAAGACTACGCTAAACAGGTACAAGTGAAAATAGCTAATATTTTGCAATCAATTAGCGATGATAGACTGCGTGGCAAAGCACAGTTCAAATTGGATAAACTTTCCAAGAGTTTTTGGTTTTTTTGTAAAGAAATGGCTTTTAATGACATGGAAGAGTTTGATTATAATAGCAAAATTTCTATGATGGAGAGTAATTATCAAAAAGTTTTAGTAGAAATCGATGCTGTGTCTGCTGATTTTTTGGCTAAAGATAAAAAGAAAGTACCAAATCCTGAGGTGTCAAAAGTAACTCCAGTAGAAAATCCAGTTGGGGCCACGTCGGATGACCAGAGTATTGAGACAGTAAAGCAGGATGAGTCTACAGTCAGCGCTGAGACAGATTCACAATCAGTTGCGGTAGAACCAAAAAATATTGATGTTGTAGTTGAAGACAATATTCAAGCCACTGATCAGGGGCCAGATAAGTTCCAAGAGTTGGAAAATTTACATAGGACCATGACTCAAGCATCCTCAAAAACAAAGTTTTCTCTTGGTAAATTAAATAGAAAAAAAAGAACAATAGAATCTACAATTAATTCTGATAATTCTGATGCTACTCAAGAAATGCCATTGGCAGTGGATAATGATTTTTCGTATAATCAGGCTCAATCTTGGGAGGCTTTGTACTTAGCCTTGAGTAATAAATTAGGCTCAGCGGCCGAGCCAATTATGGATAGATTAAGATTAGTTGAATTAGGTGATCGATCAACCCCAGAAGAGTTGAGTAAAACAGAGGGTATGACTCCAGAAATTATTGAAGCGGTAGCCGGACTAAGACATAAACCTTTTGAGGAGAGTCATGAAGATTTTCAGTATTTTGAGAATTTATATAATTATATCGAAAGGATTGTTTTACCTGATAGAGCCAAAAAAATTATCAAAAATATAGAAGCTTTTAGAGCTGGTAAAATTTCTGAGGAAGTATTAGCAGCCGGTTTACAGCCATTGTACAGTGGCTGGGTAGTACCAGTGATTAAGAGCTTATTAGCAAAAGAGGCAGAAGGCAGTACAGCCTTTGTGGTTCAAAAACCAGCTGTGCCAGAACAGACCCCCGAATCAGTTAAATCTGCAGAAATTGAATCATTATCATCAGAAGAGTCGAATGTGCTTGCGCCCGAGATAGTGGATGTACCTAAAAATACACCAACCCAATCTACGGAACCAGTTAACCCAGAACCTATTCCAAATCCAGACCCCGTGCCAACTCCTGAGCCAGTTCTAACTCCAGAACCTGTCATACCAGATAAAGTAGAAAAAGATTTGGGCTATCTTGATATTGATCCAAAAATTATTTGGGAAAAAATGACTCCCAAAGATATGGAAGCTCTGCAAGCTTTGATGAAAGCTGGAGATATGACCAAGATAAATGAATTTTATCAAAGCAAAATAAAAGAAGTTTTAGTTGATCAGAAAAAAGAATCTGCATCTGATGAAGTATTGATGAAGCAAATAGCTGAATCTGTTAATTCTATCATCCAAAATCAAATACAGCATGAGTTGGATAGTGAATTATTAAAAACAGACTGGAAAGATAAAGGTTTGGTTGCTGCCAAAATAGCTAAAAATATCGTGATTATGGGTGGTGCTTCTTTGGCCATCGGTGCTTTAGGTGTTGGTACAGGTGGTTTAGGGATAGCCGCTACTGCAGCTACTATGACTTTAGTTAGGTTTGCCATGAAAAAAAATGAAGCAAAACGTAAAAAAAGAACAGATGATAGCACTAAAGAAGCAGAAAGACTAGGAGAGGCTAAGAAGAAAGAAGAAATTTTGGAGGCTATATTTTCCCCCGATAATGCTGAAAAATTAAGAGCAGAGATCAGTGGTCACATTGCCAATGTTTTACGCGAACAAAGCAGTGGCCGCGCTTTGAAAGCTTTGAAAGAATATAAAAGAGCTAAGGGTGAAAAAGAAAAAGAGGTTTTGGATTCTAATTTACGCGATGTAGAAAAGATACTATATCTAAATGCTTTGACCAAGGTGCGCACTGAACATCCTGACGCCACTCCAGAACAACAGCAGAATATGGCCTTGACTTTGGCCTTGACTCTCGGTCAACATGAAAGAGGAGAAAATTTAGCTAAGCAAAGATTAGAAGCAATCAAAAAATCAAAACCAGATTTGTATAAGTTAATTGAGAAGTTTAACTTATTAAACGCTGGTAGTCCTGACAAAAAACCAGCCGGCATGAGCAAGGAAGAAGAGAGTCTTTGGGATAAGTCAAAATATGATTTAATGAGCTTGGGTATAGGTACTGCTGTAGGTTTTGCAGTGCGTAGCTCTGATTTTGCTCGAGTAGCCATGGGAGCAATTGCTGGTGCTGGTCTTGGTTATAAGATCGGTCAGGCTATGGAAAAAAGGGATGAAAAGAAAGCTTTGGCTGAAATTGCGAAGATGATAGATGAAAGCGAGACAAAGATTAGAGATATTGAGTTTCCAACTGAAGAAATAGAGCAATTAAAAAAAGATAGCATCTTTGTTAAAAGTAAATTGGACTTAGGTTTTCTAGATAGCGATCCACTACTCAAGAGTCGAGCTGAAAATTTTATTCATCAAGTACAAAAAATAGAATTAGCTAATCAAGAGTCATTCAAAAAATTATTGGATAGTGTGAGTAGTAGGACTGACAAGCGTGCTGAACAAGTAGAGGAAGATCTAAATAGAATTGGTAGTAAGATCAAAAATAGGCGTTTGTGGACTACTATTGGTGGTGCAGTGCTTGGTGGTGCAGCCGCTTTGTGGTTGGATGAACATTTTAATAAGAAA
>JAUPVE010000090.1 GCA_030917205.1 Patescibacteria group bacterium
TTGACCCAGTAATCAGCATAATACTTGGTAGTTTCTGTACCTTCAGTCTTAGGAAAATTAGTTATACCCCACTCAAACGGCACGCCCTTGGCCCGTAGTGCATCCGCATGATAGCTGTAGCCAAAAAAATAAGCTAATTTACCGGCACTAAACATATCAAAGGCGTTTGGTAAATCCTTGTCCCAAGAGTAGGAAGATAAAGTTGGTCGGGCAAAGCTAGTATAAAAATTGATGGCCTCACTAAATCTATTGGCCGACTCTCTTTTGCTAACTGGATTAAATCTATCCCCCTGAAGATCAACTTCCGTCTGCAACATCAGGCTAGAAATAATATCAAAATATCTAGGAATATTGTTGGTGCCGCCCAAAGCAACGGCTGACTGAACTATTTTATTATCGCTATTTACCTTGGTCAGCTGACTAGTCTGCTCAACCAAATCATTGAAGGTCACTATTTTTTCTGGTAAGCCAGCTTGGTCTAGTAAGTCTTCGTTATAAAAAGTAACCAAAGTGTCTAGAGAATATGGTAAGGCATAAATCTTATTGTCTCTAACTACATTTTTGTAGACAACATCAACATACTGATCTTTTAGCTGAGCAGCGGTCAATCCATTGATCGTTTTTATACTAGTGACTGTTTCTTTTTTTAGAGTGCCGGTCACCTCTTGCACTGGAATCTTGACTGTGGCTGGCATGGGTACAATGCGATTTTGATACTTATTCAGCCAGCTAACTGGAATAGCAAAAATATCTGGCCCCCTATCATCAGCCCAAGCTTCTAATAATTTTCTTTCATACTCTTCGTAGCGCAATTGTTTGTAGACGACTGTCACACTAGGATGACTAGACTGATACTCATTAATCAACGCCCCAAGCTGTTCAGGCGTATCCCAGACACCCCAATAGGTCAGGGCTACTGGCCTTGATTCTGGACTTATATTACAACTCAAACCCTTGCAACCAAAACCAGAGGTGATTACAAAGACTCCGATTAATAGCAAGGTAATTATTTTATAACGACGCATTTTTTATTTGTTTTTTAAATAATCTTTTAGAAAGGCCCTGAGATCGTCCCTGTCCCAAGCATATTCCAAATTTGTTTTGAGTAAATTTAGTGGATCACCGGTAGTCAGCCATTGCCCATCTTGAATTTTTTTGGCATAAAATTTTCCACCAGATCTAATGTAATCTCTGATAGCATCGACAATCCACAACTCTCCGCCCTTACCTAGGCGAGTTTTTTTTAAAATGTCTATAATGTCTTGGTTCAAAATCATGCGTCCAAAGTCGGCCAACTGAGAGGGGGCATTTTTTATAGAAGGCTTTTCCACTATATCATCAATTTGCATGGTTTTTTTATCACGCAAGCTGACAATACCATATCTATCTACCTGATCACGAGCTACTTCCTGGACACCAATCATCAGACGTCCGCTTATATTATAATCATCAACCATTTGCTTAGAAAATGATACTTTAGATTTTACCAAATCATCGCCCCAGACATACATAAAGGGCTCATCCTCTACTAGACTAGCAGCCGAGAGTACTGGTGTACCATTACCATAAGGACCTTTTTGTCTGATATATATAAAATTAGCCAGCTCTGATATCTTCTTGATTTCACGAAGTTTTTCCTTTTTGCCAGCCTTAGCGAGTTCATTTTCTAAAGCTAAGGAATGATCAAAGTGGTCCTCTAGTGTTTTTTTGTCCCACTTGGTGACCAATATAATATCCTGAATACCGGCAGCCACCAGCTCTTCGACTACCAGCTGAATAGCCGGCTTGTCTACTATTGGCAACATTTCTTTGGGCATGGTTTTGGTAGCTGGTAACAATCTAGTCCCTGAGCCGGCTACAGCAATCACTGCTTTCCTGATCTTTTTTATACCGTTAGATTTTGTCATTATTACAAATCAACCTAAGTGCTTATTTCAAAATTTTTATCCCAGAAAGTTTCTGGAGTAGTAACTACCTATATTATACTAAAATTTGCTTAGTCTGTAAATTATTATCAACATTTTTAGCCCTAATAGTCAAAGCTAAAAATATAAAGAATAACAAGCTCAGATCATTTTTGAAATAAGGCACATCTACCAAGCCATGAATAAGCCAAATTAACCAAAAAACAAGCAAGGGCCAGGCTAGTTTATTCTTAATCAAAAAGAGGTTTCTTAATTCTTGGGCTATAAAATATAAAATCAATAAAAAAACTAACAAACCCAAGATACCAAGCTCGGTCCAAAAATTCAAAAAAATATTATGTGGATATAAAAATATTTCCAGCCACTGCGTCTTGTGGTAAGTGATTAGCTTTGTCTGATAAGCATTGAGACCGGCCCCGCTAAACCAATTATCTTGTAACATCTGCCATGTCTCTTGCCACTGACTACTGCGAATTTCCATTGAACTAGCTTGCAAATCAAGTACAGGATGAAAAATTTCCTGATAGAAAGTTCGAAACACTGGTGTACTAACTAAGAATAAAAGCACAGAAAATACAAAGGCTATAAGTACTTTTTTTTCTTTCCTGCTACTTGTCAATTTATAAATTTTTACTAAAGCCACTGTCGTCAGAGCAAATAACATAGCTAGCAGTGCCCCCTGACTGACTGACCACCAAGATAAAAAAGCACCTAAAATACCTAGGGTTAGGTATTCCCACTTTCGTTGTTTGAAAAAATAATACGCTACCAAAAAACCACTCAAAGAGGCTGTCAGTAGACTCAAAGCATTGGGATACGAAAAAACACCAGTCAGTCTTTTTACATTAGGATAGTCATATGCAGCTGGTAAATTGACACCAGTAAAATTTTGTATGATAGAAAAAACAACCAAGCCGAAAATTAATACTGCCCCAGCTTTGATAATAAAATAATAATCTTTGCTATTTTTTAGACTACTGATTAAAACCATAAAGAATAAAAGTGGCTCTAGAAAATAAGCTCGCCATAAACCCAGGGATTTTAAAGTAGGGTTGTATAAATAGGCCACGAAACTAATAACTAACCAAGATAATAATAACACTACCCATTTTTTTTCTAGGTTAATATTTTTCCAAAAATATTTTTTATAAACTCTGCCCGAGATGGCCCAAGT
>JAUPVE010000091.1 GCA_030917205.1 Patescibacteria group bacterium
GTTGTGGCTGCTGCCAAAAAAGGCGCCAAAGCTATTGGACTAGAGGTTTCTATTTTACCTTTTATAGCTGCCTATTTACGAAAAATTTTTTCAAGAAGCCAGGCTCAAATAAAATTTCGCGATTTCTGGTTAGTTGACTTAAAGGAAGCAGATGTTGTATATTTCTTTTTGATTCCGCGTATTTACGAACAGTTAAAACATAAATTAGAAAAAGAATTAAAGCCAGGCGCTAGGGTGGTCGCCTATGTCTGGCCAATAGATGGTTGGCAAGCAACAGTGGTTGATAAGCCAGAGGGTAGGCCAGCCATGTATTTATATATTAGATAAGGTCGCATAGCTCAGTTGGTTACCTGCCTGCCGGCAGGCAGGGAGCGCTAGCATAGTAATTTAAAATTTTTAATTTCATTTTTGGGTCGCATAGCTCAGTTGGTTAGAGCGCTACATTGACATTGTAGAGGTCGGAGGTTCGAATCCTCCTGCGACCACCATCAAAATTCCGCAATAGCGGTTTTTTTGTTATAATAAATTTATTATTAAATAATGAAAACATGACTTTTGAAACTGAAGATCAAAAACTACTGACACCAGAACAATTGCAAAAACAACAGGAAATTTTAGCTAAAATTGAAGAAATGTATGGGGTTGTAGATGGTTTTGGTAAGCACCTCGATGGGGGTGTTATTGAAACAGTAGCCATTTTAAATTTAATGAATTTTAATACTAGGGCTTCTTGTGAAGGGCACCTAGAAACAGGACTACAAGGACCATGGGTCCAGCTTGAAGCAATAGGTAGGCCAGCAGGAGCTGATGATAGATCAGAAGAACAAGAAAAAAGGACTTGGGAATTAGTACGACAGGTATGTGATCAATATGGTTTGACCATAGAGCAATTGAAACAGAAAGAAAACGGTGTTATTTTACAAGAGCTTAGGGATTTGTTTGAGGCCGAACCGGTGAGTAAAGAACTTGAACAATGGCGAGAAAAGAATAAGCTGCTTTTAGAGCAAATGAATAAATTAATAGCTGAATTTGAGGCCCAGAGTCCAAGCTCTGAGCCAAATCTTAATATAGCTATTGAAAAGATGGGTTTACATAGCTACTTTCGTATTTATTGTGGTGGAGAGGATTATATTAATAGGAAGGACACAACTAACTTGTCTGATCAAGAAAAAGATAATATAAATCAAAAACTTTTTAAATATCAGGCACGCTTTAAAGAGTTTTCCGATTTTTTAAAAAATAAATATATACAAGTATAGAATAGATTATAAAGACATTAGGACCATCTATAAAATAGTATGATATTGATTTTTTAAAACCAGCCCTCAGCTGGTTTTTTTATTTCTTTACAATTTATATAGTTGGTATATAATAGATAATCTTCAAAAGTTCTTCCACCCCGCACCCATCACCCTAGCGTTGCTTTGGTCAAGGAGGACACTAATGCGCTTCGCTGTAATTCTCATTGTTTGTGGACTGTTGCTGGCTAGCAATGTGTTAGCTTACAGCAAACCCGGTGCCTACTTTCAGGAAAGTGAGGAAAAGTACCAGTGCCTGCTCAGAGGTACTGGCGCGATTGAGCCGCCTTACGAGGAGGCTTTCCAGTTTTTACTGATTTATGAGCCTGGTTACCTGCATTTTGTCTTTGACCACCCCTTTGACCCTGATCAAGAAGGCGAGTTGGCCGAGTATCAGGCCGAGTATCAACTGACTTGGAGTGTTTGCTACTTCGAGCTCGAGGGTCACACTTGGTCCGTGGTGACTATGTCGGTCACAGGCGCACCGCAAGAGCAAGCCCAGGTTTTTCTGGACCACCTGCGCAACCTGAGTTTTATCAGGAATTTGAGTCCTTTTGGGACTCAGGAACAAGCCAGTCGCTAGGACAAGTATTTCCCCCGCTCCACGCAAGTGAGGCGGGGGATTCTTTTTGGAAAAATGATAGCCATGACTCCTTTACAAATAGGTATAAAAATTTTATAATACAAGCATAAACAAAGCCTATGTTCAAAAAGAAAAATAAAAAAAATCATCAGGAAAAAGAAGCCGAAGTTTTACCTGTCGAGCATGAAGAGGAAATGTTTGGTGAAGAGGGACAGCTATCTGTTGATGTTTATCAAGATAAAAATAGTATTATCATAAAATCAACTATTGCCGGTGTTGAGCCAGATGATATTGATATCAGTTTTCACAATGATATGTTGACTATCCGTGGTGAGCGTAAGCATGACAAGACCATCAGTGAGGATGATTATTTTTACAAAGAATGTTATTGGGGTAGTTTTTCACGATCGATTATTTTACCACTAGAAGTGCAAGTAGATAAAATAAAAGCTACTATAAAAAATGGGATTCTAACTATCGCCTTACCAAAAGTTCATCACAGTGATGGTAAAAAAATTTCTGTAGAAGATAACAATTAGTATGTTGATAAAAAATTTATTAATAAAATTTGTGCGTCGCCAAGGAGAGAAATCAGTTTTTCAGACAGAAGCCGGCGCGGAGATTATATTTGATAGCTATTTACTAGAAGATAAACTTGATGAAAATCAGGATTACTATTTATCTCTTGATTCTAGCGCCATTAAATTAATGGAGGAGAGTCAAAAGAAAATTTTAAATGAATTGATAGGCAACGATGTTGAAGGACAAAATTAAATTAGAGGGCAAACATAAATATTGGTCACTAAAAATTATCTTGATACTGGCAGCAGTTATCTGTTTTTTATTAGTCGCCATATTTGTAGCTAATGCCACGATTAATTATAAATATGCCAATGTTTATTTACCAGGTACTAAATTGGGTAGTATAGATATTGGTAATTTGAGCTATGAACAAGCCAAAAAGAAAATCCAAGGCGAGCTAGACGCTTTTAGTCGCCGAGGTTTTGTCTATACTGGTCAAGATAAAAAAGCGACTATCTATCCGATAGTCAGCACTGGTGCAGCTGATAGCTCTTTCCCACTAGTGATGTGGCAGCCAGAAAAAAGTTTGGAAAATATATTTAGATTTCAAAAAAACGAGCGACCTAGCAATTTACTCAATAAAATAAAAGTCATGCTTGGT
>JAUPVE010000092.1 GCA_030917205.1 Patescibacteria group bacterium
TTCCTAATTTTAAATTAATAAAATTAGAAAAAAACGAGGGTTTTGTGGGTGGTAATAACACGGGCTATTACTATGCCAAAGAAATAGGCGCCAAATATATTTATTTATTAAATCAAGATACAGTTATTACTCCTGGTTTTTTACAGCCACTTTATGATTATGCTGAGAAAAATAAATTTGGCACCTTACAATCCAGGATTAATCTTTGGCCAGACAAAAATAAAATAAATACTTTGGGTAATCAGATTCATTTTTTGGGTTTTGGTTATGGCATCAAGAGTGGTCAAGTAGATATGGGGCATTATGATATCCATAAAATAAATTATAGCTCAGGAGCTGGAGTGCTTATCAATATGGAGGCTTTGGAAAAATTGGGCTATCTTTTTGATGACACCATGTTTCTTTATTTAGAAGATTTAGATTTGGGTTGGAGCTTACAGCTTTTAGGCTATGATAATTATTTGATACCAGGCAGTCAGATCTACCACAAATATGAATTTCAGCGTAGCATGAAATCTGTTTATTGGTTTGAGCGCAATCGTCTGTGGGTGCTACTCAAAAATTACCACATCTTTTCTATCATACTGCTCTGGCCAGCTTGGCTCATCATGGAGATTGGTCAAATTTTTTATGCCTACAAAAATAATTATTTATTGAAAAAAATACAAGCTTATAGTTTTATGTATTCTTATCCGCAGTGGCAAAAATTATTGTATTATCGTGGTTTGATCCAAAAAAATAGACAGCGCAGTGACAAGCAAGTAGTGCGCAATTTTTCTGGTAAAATATTATTTCAAGCCTTGAATAGCCCAGCTTTGCGAGTGGCTAATTTTTTCTTTAATATTTATTGGCGTCTAATTCGTTTATTAATAGTTTGGTAATGAAAATAGCGGTTATCTGTTCAACATTTCCACCTTATAGTGGCGGCATGGGTAATGTCGCTTATTATAATGCTTGGTATTTAGCGACCCAAGGACACGAAGTGACTATTTTTACTCCTCGCTATAAAAGGATGAAAAATATTAAAGACGAGTATCCTTTCAAGGTTGAGCGTCTTTATCCGTGGTTCAAATATGGTAACAGCGGTTTTTTGCCGCAATTATTATGGAAGCTTTGGAGCTTTGATATTATTCATTTGCATTATCCTTTTTTTGGTGGTGCTGAGATTGTTTATTTTTTGGATAAAATCAAAGATATTAAACTAGTCACTACTTACCATATGGATGTAGTAGGCACTGGTATGTTGGCTAGTTTTTTTCGTTGGCATACAGATCATGTCATGCCTCGGATTATTGATCGCTCTGATAAAGTGCTAGTGACTTCTTGGGATTATGCCAAAAATTCGGCTTTGAAAGAGTGGATTGCAGCTGAGCCCGACAAATTCGAAGAAGTACCCATTGGAGTCAACCATTTGCTTTTCAAGCCTCGTTTTCGAGACAAGGAAATGATGAAAAAGTATGATCTCTACGATAAAAGCGTTGTCTTGTTTGTCGGTGCTTTGGACAAGCCGCATTATTTTAAGGGGGTTAATATTTTGATTCAGGCTATTTACAAATTAAACGACAATGATGATTTTAGGGTTTTGATAGTTGGTAGTGGTGATATGCTAGAAAGCTACAAGAGTTTAGCTGATAATTTGGGCTTGAGTAAAAAAATTATTTTTATTGGTCGAGCCGATGATCAGGAGTTATTAAAATATTATGCTTTGGCTGATATGTTGGTTTTACCCTCCATTGACCGTTCGGAAGCTTTTGGTATTGTTGCCTTGGAGGCTATGGCTTGCGGAGTGCCAGTCATTGCTTCGGATTTAGCTGGCGTCAGATCACTAGTGATCAAAAAAGAAACCGGCCTTTTGGTCAAACCTGGTTCGGTCCAAAATTTGACGGACATGATTCGAGTTTTATTAAAACATTCTAGATTGGCTAGATCCATGGGTCAGGCTGGACGCAAAAGAGTTTTAGCCAACTATACTTGGGACATCACTGGTCAAAAGTTAAATAATATAATCAATAGTATAAAATAATGAAGTTTGCTGTTATTAGTAATTTATATCCACCACTGATTCGTGGTGGTGCAGAAATCATCGCTGCTCAGGAAGCCAAGGGTTTGAAAAAAGCTTGGCAGCATGTTTTTGTTGTCAGTACTAAGCCTAGAAATATCAAGGTCAATAATCAAAAAATTAGTTCTAACAATAAAAATTTTTGGTTGGATGAAGAAGAGGGGGTCAGCGTCCATCGTATTGTGCCGATTAATATTTATTATTATATCAATGATTTTTTATACGCTGCTCCTTGGCGTTTGATTTGGCACATCATTGATACTTTTAATATTTTTTCTTATTGGCAAATCAAAAAGATTTTGGCTCATGAAAAACCAGATGTAGTCATCACTCATAATTTGATGGGTATTGGCTTCTTGATTCCTCACTTGATTCGTCGTTTGGGTATCAAGCACATACATACTATTCATGACGTGCAATTGGTGACTCCTTCTGGCTTGATTATAAAAAACAAAGAGAATGCCTGGTCGCATCGTATTTTTCGCTATGTAGGGTATCCTTGGGTGATGAAAAAATTATTTGCCTCGCCCGATTTTGTAGTTTCACCTTCTCGTTACTTACTAGATTTTTATACACAGCGTGGTTTTTTTCAAAAATCGATCAAAAGTGTGATTTATAATCCGACTGAATTAGCGCCATCGATTAAGAAGGTCAGTAGTGAAAAATTAGATTTAGTTTATTTGGGGCAGATTCATGAAGCCAAAGGCGTGCTGAATTTAGTAAAATTATTTAGCGAATTACCTTTGCCACACGCTCGTTTGCATATCATTGGCGGAGGGCCAGATGCCAAAAAAGCTATGGCGGCTGCGCACAATGATCAGCGTATTATTTTTCACGGTTGGCTCAATCATGCCAAGTTGTGGGAGCTCTTAGGTAAGATGGACGCTTTGGTTTTCCCCTCACTATGCTATGAAAACTCACCGACTGTTATTTATGAAGCTTTGAACTTGGGCTTGCCAGTAGTGTGTTCTGATATTGGCGGAG
>JAUPVE010000093.1 GCA_030917205.1 Patescibacteria group bacterium
TTTATTTTTAACTTCTGACAAATACTCTATATCTAGCTTCAAACCGACTTCTCGATATTTTTCAATCTCCAAAGCCATAAAGTGCGGAGCGCAATTTAATATCTCTAAATAAGAACGAGTAGCTCCCGCTAGACAAATAAAAGTACCAGTCTCTATAGGATCAGGCATGACATAGTATTCACTAGCATGCAAAGCTTTGACGCCTTTGATTTTCAAAGTATGCGTACCCACACCATCAATCTCCGCGCCCATAGATTGTAAAAACCAACACAAATCTTGAACTGATGGATCAGCAGCGGCAATATTGATCGTAATGGCTCCGTGATTCAAAGTCGCAGCCATGATCATATTCTCTGTGCCAGTGACTGAAAACTCACTCATCGTAATACTTTCGGCTGATGGTCTCTTTTTTTCCAAAATAAAAAATTTGCCGTCATTTTGTATATCAATGCCTATTTGTTCAAAACCCATCAGATGGGCGTCTAGTGATCTAGCACCAATCTGACAGCCTCCTGGCTCTCTTGTCTTGAGCTTACCAAACCTACCAACTAAAGCGCCCATCAATAATATAGAAGAACGCATAGTCTTGATCAGCTCCATATCCAACTTTTCTGGATCAATGTCGGCATTATCTATTTCCACGCTATTTTTGTCAGTCCAAACTACACGGGATCCCATAGACACCAAAATCTGAATCATTTTTTTGACATCCTCAATGACTGGAACATTGTGCAACTTTATTTTCTCTTTGCACATGACTGTAGAGGCAATGATAGGTGTAGCAGCATTCTTAAAACCAGAAACTTTGATACTACCGTGCAAGTGATTACCGCCTTGAATTATAAATTTAGACATAGTATAGTAATGATAAATTATCACCATAAATAATACCCTAAAATCGATTTTCCAACAAGATGAACAAAACATTCAGTCGCTTTACTTATATTAGCTTTATTATCCTATTTATTGTTATTGCCCCAATTTTGATATTTTATGCCTTGGGTTATCGTTATAATTGGACTAATCGCAATATCGAAAAAAATGGTGCCCTTTATGTAAAATCTTACCCTAGTGGAGCGGAAATATATGTTGATAGCCAAAAAATCAAACCAAAAACACCTACTCAGGTGGTAGAAATATCTTCTGGAAAATACGATATTTTAATCAAAAAAGATAAGTATGTCCCTTGGACCAAAAAATTAGAAATTCGCTCAGGCGAAACAACTTTTGCTGAAGACATTGTACTGTTTCTGGAAAATAGAGAAAAAACAGTATTATCAGCTGGCGGTACTGACTGGATGATCAACAAGCAAAAAAACCAATACTGCTACCTGGATGAAGAAAATAATCTGAATATTACTAATCTCGAGCAAGACAAAGCGATCTTGGCTTTCAAATTTGATAAAAAATATACACTCGTTGATTGGTCACCAAATAATGCCGAAATATTGATAAACTTCGAAAGTAGCTATTATCTATTTAATCTAGACCAAAAAACTTTACGTAAATTAAATATCATTGGTCCTGATAAAATAATCTGGGACAACAATGACCCAAGTTTAATCTGGTATCAAAAAAATTCTAACATATATCGTCACTATACCAACTCCCTGGAGACAACTGATAAGGCTATTGATCAAAAATTAATTTTTACTGACTTTGATTTGGCCGGCGATTATTTACTGGCACTGACAAATAATGGCCGAAATTATCAATTTCAAAAAATCAAAAAAAATACTTTTGAAATTACTGACAGCATAGAAAATCTTAATCAGGGAACCTTGAAAGCCTGGCAGGCCAATGATAACCTCAGTATTTTTGCTTTAGGCGCTGGATTATACATCAAAAAAACTGATTTGAATCAGGTGGTCATACCACACACTATCGCCGATATACATGATGATAGGATTTTATTTACCAACGGCTATGAAACTAGTCTCTACAACTTCAAAGAAGATTGGTCCACTCTGATTGACCGCTCATCACAAGTCGTCACCGATGTCCTCTGGCACCCCAATGGTAGCTACTTCTTGAGTGAAAGTGCTGAGCAGACCTACATCACAGAAATTGATGGCCGTGACAAACGCAATAATATCAATATCTTATCCAACCCTCTCAAAAAATTATATTTGTTTAACAAAAAAGGTGATAAGTTATTTATCCTCACACCAGAAGAAAATTTTTATCTGACTATTCAGGAATAATATTTTTACAAAAATAAAAAGGAGGGCTATCTCAGCCACTCTTTTTTTGATATTCAAGCTAATAAATAAGGTATTTTATACTTATCCACACCATAGTGCTTGACGTTCGCTTTTTGTTCGGTATATAATACATATGTAATAAAAACATATGCCACAGCTGACAAAAAAACAAAAACAAATACTGGATTACATTACCGAGTTTATCCAGCTCAACGGCTATGCTCCTAGTTACAGAGAAATTGCCGAATACTTTGGCCTCTCCTCTACTGCCACAGTCCATGACCATGTCAGGGCTTTGGAAGACAAGGGCCTGATCACCAGCACCCACAATGCTGCTCGTTCTCTTGAGCTAGTCAGCTACCGCTTTGGCAAGGCCATAGAGTTGCCGCTAGTAGGTCTTATAGCCGCTGGTGAGCCTATAGAGGCTATTGAGCAGAACGAGACTATCAGCGTACCCCAAAATATGGCCCGAGATGAAAATAGCTATGTTTTGAAGGTCCGTGGAGACTCTATGATAGAAGATGGTATTTTGGATGGAGACTACGTGATTGTCGAGCGGAGTTTTTACCCTCAAAATGGCGATGTAGTTGTCGCACTGCTAGACAATACCTATGCTACTCTGAAGCGCTATTACCGTGAAAAAGATAGGATTAGACTCCAGCCGGCCAATAGCACCATGCAACCCATCTATGACAAGAATCCGGCTATCCAGGGCATTGTCAGAGGCGTCTTAAGAACTTTCAATCAATAATATGGCAAAAAGAAAAATCAAATTTTGGTATCGCAAAATGATGCTAAGCAAAGAAGATGAGCTTTTAAAGAA
>JAUPVE010000094.1 GCA_030917205.1 Patescibacteria group bacterium
ACAAGCCACTACAAGAGCAAGAAGTAGAGAACATGAAAAAATATATTGCCAGCTTAGAAGCAAAATTAGCCAATAAGGCTTTTATCGAAAATGCTCCCCGACAAATTGTCGACGAGATTAGACAAAAATTAGAACAAGCTCAGAAAAAAATAGCCCCCTAAGTCGGGGGCTTTTTTATTTAATCTCTTACTTTACTAAATACTTCTGGGACAGAGGTGAGTCCTTCGAGGGCCTTGAGTAGACCATCTTGGAGCATGGTGATCATGCCGTTTTTGATAGCTAATTTTTCAATTTCGTATTCAGAGACATTACCACCTAAGATTAGTTTTTCTATTTCCGGTGTCATCATGAATATTTCGTAGATACCGACTCGTCCTTTGTAGCCAAGATTGTGGCATTTGTCGCAACCGGTGGCCTTAAAAAATTTGAGGTTATTGATATCAGATATGGAGTGGCCGGACTCAGGGACAATACTACTTAGAGTATTTAGTATCTCGGTAGTAGTAGCATTGTCTATGGTGTCATCTTCTACTTTACAGTATGGACACAGGCGCCTGACTAGACGCTGGCCAATGATAGCATCCAAAGCTGGTGCTAATAAGAACGACTGGACACCCATAGCCAGTAGTCGGGGAATAGTAGCGGCCGCTGAATTAGTGTGCATGGAGCTGAGCATCAAGTGTCCAGTCAAAGCGGCGTTGATAGCGACATCGGCTGTTTCTAAATCACGAATTTCTCCAACCATGACAATATCCGGGTCTTGTCGTAAAATTGCGCGTAAGCCACGAGCAAATGTATAGCGGGTGTTTTTTTCGTTTTCAGATTTGTTGTCGGTACTAGATTTGCTCTCTACTTGGCTCTGGATAATGCCGGCTAATTTGTATTCAATAGGATCTTCGAGAGTAATGATTTTTGTTTCAGGCCTGTTGAGTTTATTTAAAATAGCATAAAGAGTGGTGGTTTTACCGGAGCCAGTAGGACCAGTGGCGATCAACATGCCATTGGGCTTGGTCATTTGTTTGCTCAGGTCATTGTAGGCCTTACCTTTCAAGCCTAGCTCATCAAATTGTAGGCCAGCTCCGGAGGCTCTTAAGATACGCATGACAATACTTTCTCCGTAGGCAGAAGGGATGATGGATACACGGACATCGACTTTGTCATTGGTCAGGGTGATAGAAAAACGACCGTCTTGTGGTTTGTTGCCGGTATTGAGCTTTAAGCCGGCTAGTAGTTTGATACGCGAACCAATTTTTTCACTAGCCTCTTTAGGCATAGCTAGAGCATTGTAGAGGGCGCCATCAATACGAAATCTTACCTTGACGTCATTTTCTTCAGTTTCAATATGTATATCAGAAGCTAAAAATTTTAGACCAGCCGCTATGACTAGATTGATAGCCTCAGTCAAACTAGTTTCTTTGACTAAGTTTTGTAATGAATCAAAGTTGGTTAATTTTTCGTCAAATTTGGCTAAGGCCTCTTCAGTGATATTGATACCTTCGAGGTGAATGATGGTAGGTATTTTGTCGTATATTTTAGCAGCAATTGTTAAGCTATTTTCCGAGATCATATAGACCTTGACTCGAGCATGATGGATATCACCTAATTCTTTGGCTAGGTTTGATACTTGTGGATTATTTGGATTGAGAGAAGCTAAACGGATTTCTTCGCCAGTAAAAAGAAAGCAAATTGTTTGCAGAGCTTCAGCTTGTTCTTCACTGATAAGCTTCAAAGCTTCTTGAGAAATAGGAAATTTATCGAGATTGATATAGGACAAACCAAGCGCCGTAGCTTTTTTTTCTACTTCCGCTTCTTTTTCTTTGGTAGCTAGATCGCTGAGCTTGCTGCTCAATTTTTGGGTGACATCATCAGCAAATGGCTTAGCTTTTTTTGGATCATCCATGTATTTTTTGTTAGTCTATCTTAGAATAAATTATACTTTTGCCAAAGGATAAAGTCAATCAAAAAACCGTCCTGTAAATTTACTGTGGACGGTTTATTACTTTTGTTATCTAGTCAGGGCTGGTAGATGGCTATGGGCTATTCTGTGTACTTTGCTGTGACTCGGCGCCTTACCATTGAGGCGTAAGAAAATATTGGCCCAAAGTAAATTGTAGAAGGCACCATAAAAAGAAGTGATGAGTAAGAATACAGCGATAGCCGCAAAAGATCCGATTATAATCAGGATATAAAATACGATTGGACTTATCTGCATCAGTAGAGCCAAGACAATAAACGGTGTAAAGATAAAAGCAATAGAGGCCATACCAACAACTATATAAACAATAGAGAATAGTAGTATGGTAATAGCACTTTCTATGGTAATTATCCAGTTGGCTCTAAATAATTCCCAGCCATTATTGAAGGCCTGCCAAAGTGATTGATTATAAATGACTATGTAAGCCATGCCAAAGCGGGTGGCAAAAGAAATCATCACTATCAGAGGTATTAGTAGGAAAAATATTATTAGAGAAAGTAAAAAATAAAAGCTTAGGCCACTATTCATAGCTACTAGCCCAATCATCGGACTGATGACAAAGACAATGAAGAAATAGCCAATAATAGTGTTTATTAAATTGATGCCCAGTAGTGGCCAAAATTTTTCCAAGGCAACACTGAGGCTATTATTTACTTTGCCTTTAGTGCTCTTGAGGTATTTTGCAGCACTGTGTATCAAGGCGCCTTGTGAAGAAATAGCTAAGATGAGAATTATCGCATAAATAATGAATAGACCAATCAGTGTAATATAACTATCGGCCATTGACCAATTTATGTCATTTTGACTAGCCAGTTTTTGGATACTATTCCACCAAGTGATGACCCATGAACCCAAAAAATCCGGGCTGACATTTTGAAAATTAAAAGCCATTTTCATTTCATTGAATCCGAGGAGTGAAGCAAAGAGGCCAAAAAATAATAAATGAAAGTTTTGTTTAATAATTTGCCACGATTGAGCAAAAATTTTACGATAGAATGGTTCCATATTTTTTATTTTAAGCTTTTAT
>JAUPVE010000095.1 GCA_030917205.1 Patescibacteria group bacterium
TTGTAGCACTGGGCGGATGCCAGAGCAAGAAGATCCAGGGTATTCGGAATTTATAAAGTGCTTAGAGACAGAAGAAATAATCAACGGTTATTTTCAACAATAAATTATAATTAACAATTAAATATGATAAGAAAAGCGATTACTGCCCATAAGGTGGTTAGCCTTTGGGCGATTATAATTTTAGTTTTACCTTGTTTTTATCCCAATGTAGGTCAGGCGGCAAACAGCGATCTAGTTATCTCGGAGATCATGTATGATCTAGAGGGTTCAGACAGCGGAGGTGAGTGGATCGAGGTCTACAACAGCGTACCAGAGACAATAGAAGTTTTGACTGGAACAGGCGCCAGTACATGGCGTTTTTTTGATGGCTCAAATCATGTTTTGAATTTAGCCAATGGTACCAGCACGATTGCTGCCAGCGAGTATTTTATTATTGCTTCTGATGCTCAGAATTTTTTGGCTGGTCATCCAGGATTTACGGCCACTGTTTTTGACACAGTTATGAGTCTCAATAATTCTAGTAGCACTATTGCCTTGAGTTTTGATGGTGGTCAGACCCAAGAAATAACTGCGAGCTATGATGCTACTTGGGGAGCTAGCGGTGACGGCAAGACTTTGGAAAAAATAAATCTAACTCAAGACAGTAGCCAAAGTAATTGGCAAGTCAGCTCAGTAGTTGGCGGTACTCCTGGAGCTGCTAAAAGTACTGCCTCAGATTTACCGCCAGACGATAGTGGTGATGAAACTGGCGATGATGAAAATGAAAGTGGTGATGAAGATGATTCTGTTGATAATGATGATCAGGAAAATACTGAAAATCAAAGTAGTAATAGTAGTAGCCAAGGCAGCTCTCAGGCCAACAATTGGTCGCAAATAAAAATATCAGAAATTTTACCAAATCCAGTTGGCAGCGATGATGGCGAGTGGATAGAAATATATAATCAAGGATCAAATACCGTAGATTTATCTGGCTTCAAGTTGCAAGATAATTCAGCTGGACAGTATACCGTTGGTCAAGGATTATTGTTGGCGGGCAATTCATATTTAGTGTTGTATAAAAATCAAACTAAAATATCATTGAACAATACTGGAGGCGATAGTGTTAAAATTTATTCACCAGATAATAATATTTTAGAAAGCGTTGTTTATGAAGCTAGTGCGCCAGAGGGTAAAAGCTTTGCCTTAATCAATGGCTCTTTTGCTTGGACACTAAGGCCCACACCAGCTCAAGCAAATATTTTACCAGACAATCAAGCACCGCAAGCAGTCATGAAAATAGATGGCGACAAATTTTTTATTAATACCAAGATTATTTTTTCAGGCACCGAATCATCAGATCCAGAAGAAGGAGAATTAAAATATTCTTGGGACTTTGGCGATGGACAGACTGGCGACGAAGCAAAAGAAAATCATGCCTATGAAAAGGCCGGTAATTATTTAGTAAAATTAAAAGTATTAGATTCAGCTGGACTAAATCACGAGGTCTCTAAAAATATTGTGGTGGAAAATAAAATAGTAGATTTAAAATTAAGTGAAATCAAGCCAATTGATTTTGCTAAAAGTGATTTATTAATAACTGAGTTTCTGCCAAACCCGACTGGCTCTGATGATAATGAATGGATTGAGCTCTACAATGCCAGCGCCAAGAATATTGATTTACTGGGTTGGCAACTAGACGATCAGGATGGCGGGAGCAAGGCCTATGTATTTGCTACTAGTACTATTATGTCGGCTGGTACTTTTCTAGTTATTGATAGGAGTGTTAGTCAAATTACCCTGAACAACACAGAAGACAGCGTACGTTTATTGACGCCGGTCAATGAAGCGTGGCAAGAAGTAAAATATGAAAAAATACCTGAGGGTAAGTCCTATGCTTGGGATTTGGTAAATAGTGAATGGTTCATTAGCGATAGCCCGAGTCCTGCTCTAGCTAATATTATGAATCAAGTAGAGCTAGCTAGTGAAAATAGCGAGACTGAACTACAAAAAAATGAAAGTAGAAACATCTTAGCCACTGTTTGGGCTACGAATAATAAAATCTTATATTTATTGGACGCGGATAATAAACTGATTGAGGTTTATGGATCTTTGGATTTTGATAAATACAAAAGGGGAGATAGTGCGGATTTTTTTGGTAAAATTACTCGTGTAGAGCCATGGCCGAGGGTAAAAATAGCTAGTGCTGAAAATATAAATATCATTAACAGTGATCAAGAAATAATTAAGCCAGGCATTATTGATAGTGCAGACCTAAATGAAGAACATAATGGACAGTTAGTAATAGCACGAGGAGTGGTGGTCAAAAAAAATGGCAAAAATATTTACTTAGCTGACGACATTGATCAAGAATATAATTTGCGCCTGAGCTTAAAGTACGATACTAAGGATTTAAAACTAGAAAAAGGCACGGAAGTCATTGCCAGCGGTTTATTACAATTTGATGAAAAAGTAGTGCGCCTAGATGTTTTTGATAAAAGTGATTTACAAACTGAACAGAAAGTTTTGGGAGAAAAAATTGCTACTAGCAGTAGCACAAGTACTGTAGGGACTAGTAATAATTTTTCGCAAAGTAAGAAAATCATAAAATATATTTTATTTGCAGTGCTACTATCGTTAATTACATTTTTTCTTTACAAAAAAATAAAAAATAAATAGGTTTGACACTCTATCTGTAAAGTGGTAATTTCATTTTTGAGTAGAAGTAAAACCTTTTTTTTGGAGGAGGTGCTAGTCGTGCGAAAAAGGAAAACAGGGCTTCTAGAGGTTCTTTGTGCACTCATTGGTTTGGGTCTGTTTGTCTGCTTTACTCTCAAATCATTCGAGCACTCGAGCCGTGATCATCGCTTGTTCAAAACAGCTGAAAGTCAGGCTGAAACTCTGGAGCCATTGCTCCGGGATTTTTACCAGGCCACAGGGCGTATGCCCTGG
>JAUPVE010000096.1 GCA_030917205.1 Patescibacteria group bacterium
GAATCAATCCTAGTCAAACCTTTGCCTCGCAAAATAAATTGCTTGCCGCTTGGTGTGCCACTAGGAATTTTTAGCTTGACCTCACCATCAATAGTTTTGACATTAATCTCTCCGCCTAAGGTAGCGGTAGCATATGATATTGACTGCTCACTAAACAAATCAAAACCTTGTCTGACAAAATCTTTGTTGGCTGTCACATGAATGGCAATGTATAAATCGCCAGCTGGCGCCTTGTTGGGACCACTGTTGCCTTGGCCGGATAATTTGATAGATTGACCATCATCAATACCGGCGGGAATATCTACTTTCAAACTTACTTCTTCTGAGATATTGCCTGTAGCTCCGCAGTGAGAGCATTTTTCTTTGATCACCTGACCAGCCCCTTGGCAACTCGGACAAACAGTCTGTGTCCGAAACTGCCCTAAAATAGTAGTAGATATTTGACCAGAACCATTGCATTGCTGACAAGAGCTAAAAGATTTACCATCTTTTGCACCTGTCCCTTGGCAATCCTGACATAGATTTTTTTTCCTGATCTTAATATCTTTAGTCACACCAAAGGCGGCTTCTTTCAAAGTAATCTCTAGATCTAGCTGAATATCCGATCCCCGACGACGCTGGCCACCTCGCCCAAAGGGCGATCCCGCTTCGCGGGAAAAAAAACTACTGAAAATATCACCTAAATCAAAATCAAAATTGGCACCACCCTGTTGAGCCTGACTAAAATCAAAGCCACCAAAATCAAAACCCCCACGTCCTTGGAAGGGGCCTTGATTAAAACCAGCATTTTCAAAATTGCTACCAAACTGATCGTATTGTGCTCTTTTTTCTTTATGATTAAGCACTTGGTAAGCTTCGTTTATTTCTTTAAACTTATCAGCATTACCATTGCTTTTGTCAGGATGGTGTTCGTGGGCCAATTTTCTAAAAGCTTTTTTAATCTCTGCTTCAGAAGCATTGCGCTCGACTCCTAATATTTTATAGTAGTCCTTGGCCATTTACTATTTTTTATCTTGATCATCTACTTCTTTAAAATCACCTTCGACTGGCTCCTCTTTTTTTTCTTCACTAGTAGTATTATTGTCTGGAGCAGGAGTACTTTGTTCTTGAGCAGCAGCCGCCTGATACAAAGCAGCACCAATCTTTTGTACAGTTTCTTCTAGCTCAGTGACGGCTTTTTTGATAGCCTCAGTGTCGCCAGTCTCTTTGATAGTACGCAAAGGTTCTAGCTTGTCCTCGATAGCTTTTTTATCTTCATCTTTGATTTTATCCTTCATGTCTTTCAAAAACTTTTCGGTAGAAAAGATAATTTGTTCGGCATGATTTTTGGTTTCAATAGTTTCTTTTTTCTTCTTATCTTCCTCAGCATGAAGCTCAGCATCTTGCTGCATCTTTTTTATTTCATCTTCAGATAAACCAGAAGAAGACTGGATAGTGATTGATTGCTTTTTACTAGTAGCCTTATCAACAGCCGAAACATTCAAAATACCGTTGGCATCAATATCAAAGTTGACCTCAATCTGTGGCACGCCACGTGGAGCTGGTGGAATACCAGACAAAGTAAAGCGTCCCAATGTCTTATTATCGACAGCCATTTCTCTTTCGCCCTGCAAGACATGAATCTCCACACTATCCTGACTATCAGCAGCCGTAGAAAATACCTGACTCTTGGAGGTAGGAATAGTGCTATTGCGAGCAATCAAAGGAGTACGAATGCCACCTAAAGTCTCAATACCCAAAGTCAATGGTGTGACATCAAGTAACAAAACATCTTTGACATCACCTTGCAAAACTCCAGCTTGAACAGCAGCACCAAGGGCTACTACTTCGTCTGGGTTGACTGAAATATTTGGTTTTTTACCAAAGAAATCTTCCACAGTTTTTTGCACCAGTGGCATACGAGTCATACCACCGACTAAAATAATTTCTTCAATATCGGTAGTTTTCAAACCGGCATCAGCCAAAGCTTTACGGCAAGGCTCCAAGGTCTTGTCCACCAAATCATGAATCAATTCCTCTAGCTTGGCCCTGGTCATTTTCAAAATCAAATGTTTTGGACCAGAAGCATCAGTAGTGATAAAAGGCTGGTTGATCTCTGTTTCTGAAGACGAAGAAAGTTCTATTTTAGCTTTTTCAGCGGCTTCTTTGAGACGCTGTAAGGCTAATTTGTCATTAGCCAAATCAATACCTTCTTGTTTTTTGTATTCATCAATAATCCAGCGAATAATTCTTTGATCAAAGTCATCACCACCAAGATGCGTGTCACCGTTGGTTGATTTTACTTCGACATGAGGCTCTTTGATTCCATTGCCCATATCTGCCTCGCCTACTTCCATAACAGAAACATCAAAAGTACCACCGCCTAAATCATAAACTACAATTTTTTGTTCTTTATTTTTATTAAAACCGTAAGCCAGGGCTGCAGCAGTTGGCTCATTGATAATACGTTTCACATCAAGACCAGCGATACGTCCGGCATCTTTGGTAGCCTGGCGTTGAGCATCATCAAAATAAGCTGGCACAGTGATGACTGCTTCAGTAATTTTTTCGCCCAAGCGCTCTTCGGCATCAGCCTTGATCTTTTGTAAAATCATAGCTGATACTTCTTGTGGGGAATAATCTTTGTCCCCCATAGCCACAGCTACACCTTCACCAGCTTTTTTGATCTGATAAGGCATGATTTTAATATCACGCTGTACTTCTTCGTCAGTAAATCTACGGCCCATCAATCTTTTGACGGAAAAAATAGTATTTACTGCATTAGTCACAGCTTGACGCTTGGCAATCAAGCCAGCCAATCTCTCGCCACTTTTGGAGATTGCGACGACTGATGGAGTAGTTCTGTTGCCTTCTTTGTTTTCTAAAATTTTTGGTTGACCACCCTCGACAATAGCCACTGCTGAGTTGGTGGTACCCA
>JAUPVE010000009.1 GCA_030917205.1 Patescibacteria group bacterium
TTAAACAAGCTTCATAATAAATCAGTGTTAGAGGCCTTCTATTTTTAGTAGATTCTACTTTACCTTGATTATGTTGCTTAAATCTTAAATTTAAATTTTTTGTATAACCAGTATAAAATTTATTATCCTTTTTGCTTAACAATACATATGTATAGTATAACATAAGTAAAATTTAAATTTATTTAACAGGGTGAATTATACCGCTTTTTGCCTAACAAAAAAACTCCTATTAAAAAAAGAGTTTTTTGTTGCTTAGAGAATAGCTATTTTTTGACAGCAGCTTTTTTAGCTGGAGCTTTTTTGACTTTGACTTCTGGAGCGTTCATTTCAGCTTTGGCTTTGGCGCGCTCTTTTTCTAGCTTCTTAGTAGTAGAAGCTTGGCGTTTGGCTGTACGACCGCGGCGAGTAGCACCAACAGTCTTTTGTAGCTCTTTCATTTTCTTGAATCTATCAACACGGCCAGCAGTATCGATTAATTTTTCTTTGCCAGTATAAAAAGGATGACAAGCAGAACAAATTTCCACACGGATTTCTTTGAGAGTTGATCCAGTGGTCATGATGTTGCCACAAGCACAAATGATTTTGGCATCGGAGTAATAAGTTGGGTGTATTTCTTTTTTCATATAAATTTATTCCCTATAAAATGTGGGATTTTTTCTAATAAATGCCCCCACACAATATCAAAATATAAAGAAAATGTCAAGATTTAGGATTTAGCTTATTTTGTAGTTTTTTGCTATTTTGTCATATTGGGCCAAAACTATTGCCAAATATAAACTTTTGTGTTAATATGGGCCTACCTTTAAGGTTTTATTTAGACCTTAATTTTAATTAATCACAAATATTTACTTGATTTTTAGCTTCCTTCCCAACAAGTTTGGGCTAGCTAAAAAAGTAAATATGGGTTGCCTTGAGCAAGTCTTTAAGGCATAAGAAAGGAAAGAATAATATGGTTACTATTCCCTCATTAGAGGAATTATTGAAGAAGGGCGTGCACTTTGGTCACAAAACTTCTAAACGTCATCCAAAAGCAAGTCGTTATGTCCACACTGATCGTAATGGTGTGCACATTATTGATTTACAAAAGACCGTCGAAGCCTTACCTATGGTTTTGGACTTTGCCGAAAAAATCACCAAAGCCAATGGTCAGATTTTGTTTATTGGCTCAAAAAAACAAGCTCGTGAGATCACTAAGGCTGCAGCCGATGCTTGCCAATCACCATATATTATTGGTCGTTGGTTAGGCGGCACTTTTACCAATTTTGAAAACATCGTCAAATTGACTCGCAAGTTAGAAAAAATGGAAAAAGACGAGGAAGATGGTGTTTGGGAACTTTATACCAAAAAAGAGCAAGTCAATTTTCGTAAAGAACTAAACAAATTAAAAGAGAATGTCGGTGGTATCAAAGCCATGAAGCGTTTGCCGCAGGCTATCTATGTGATTGATATTATCAAAGAAAAAACTGCTGTCAGTGAAGCTCGCAAGATGAATATTCCAATCATTGCTATGACTGACACCAATGTCAATCCAGAGTTGGTCACTCATGCTATCCCATCTAATGATGATGCTATCAAATCTATTGAGATCATCACCAATTTGCTCTCTGAGACTATCAAAGAAGCTAAGGCTACGAAGTAAAAAGTATAGAGTAAATTTTTATTTACTTTTCAGTGGTAATTAAAATAAAATTATATTTATGTCAAATTTAGATTTAGTTAAAAAAATTCGCCAGGCTACAGGTGCCGGCATGTCCGATATCAACAAAGCTTTAGTTGAAGCCAATGGTGATGAAGCTAAAGCTGTAGAAATATTGCGCAAAGCTGGACAAAAGATTGCTGCTAAAAAAGCTGACCGAGAAATCAAAGAAGGTACTATTGTTTTTGCGGAAGCTGATGGTAAATTAGCGGTTGTAGCTCTAGGCTGTGAAACTGATTTTGTGGCTCGTAACCCAGATTTTATCGCTCAAGTTCAAGAATTGGCTGATGAATTATTGAAACGTGGTAAAGATGACTTCAGTACTTGGGCCAATGATAAAATCCAGAATGATTTGATTGTCAAAATCGGTGAAAATTTACAATTGGTCAAATTTGATTTGATCGAATCAGCGATCATGGGTAGCTATCTTCATTCCAATCGTAAAGTTGCCTCAGTCGTCACTTTGAAAAGTGGTACTAAGGAAATTGCTAGAGATGTGGCGATGCATGCCGCTGCCATGGCTCCAAAGTATTTGCAGCCAGAAGAGGTGCCAGCTGAGCTACTGGATAAAGAAAAAGAAATCTATACCGAACAATTGAAGAATGAAGGTAAGCCAGAAGCCATGTGGGAAAAAATCATGCCTGGTAAAGTCGCTAAATTTTATTCTGATGTGTGCTTACTCAAGCAAGCCTATGTCAAAGATGATAAGCAGAGCATTGAGCAATATCTCAAAGCCAACAACGCTGAGATTGATAAATATTTTTACTTTTCACTATAATAAAAAAGCCACCCTATTTATCGGGGTGGTTTTTTGGTATAATAGAAATATTACTAAATTTAAAAGACTATTATGAAAATTATCCTTTCAAAACCGGAGTATAAATTGAATGCAGCTGATCTTTCTAAAGAAAAAAAATTTCTAAGAAGCCAGTTCAAAGATGGGGAATATTGGCGACCTATACGCAGAAGGGTGCCTTTTTTTATGGATGGATACCGTTATGCAGCTGCAGCAGTTAAAAAACGCTGGGGTATAGACTTTGTATTTTTTGAGGCAGGACAAGGAGTGATGCCATGTTATTTGCCTAAATTTATTAATACTGAAGGCGCAAAAATTTGGATGGCTAAAATGGATAAGGATAAAAAATTTGCCAATCAGCTAGTTAAGGAAATTATAGACATAGTAGAGGTAGAAAAAAAATTAGCAAAATCTATACCCAGAAGAGAGTTAAGTAAAAAGGAAGTTATTGGTTTTCTAATGGATCATCTTAGTTGGTGGGTAAAGTATTTTGAGATCGGTTTCCTATGGTTTGGCGTTGAAGAAATAAAGGAAAAAATAGATAAACAAATCGCAGAACAATGGGTAGGTAGTAAAAAAGATTTAAAAATTTTTTTGGACGAGGTATATCGTCCCATGAAATTACCACTTTCTAGTCTAGAACAAAGAGATTTGCTTAAATTATATAGTCTCAAAGGAAAAATTTTTGAGAATTCTCTAAAAAAACATTACTTAAAATATCGTCATTTAGCATTGCATAATGTTGATGATGAATATTTTGATATTGAATATTATCGCGGTAGGTTAAAATTATTAAGGAGTAAAGGCGAATATCGTAAAATGAAAATAATGATGGATACGGCAGATAAAGAACTTTTACGTGCCAACCAACTTATAAAAAAAACAAAGTTGTCGGCCGTGTTAAAGGAAAGAATTAATTTTGTTCGCTGGTTCATGTATATTCGTACTGAGACTATTGATCATATGATGTTGGTAAATGGTGCTTATAAGTCGGTTTTTTCATCACTTTCTAATTTTTTCTCACTGCCCACCGATGTTTTACTACATATGACTTATGAGGAAATTATTTCTAGTTTAAAAAAAGGCGATTTGGTTATATCTAGGGATTTAATTTTTGATAGAGCAAAGAATGGCTATGCTTTTCTCATAACAACTCCTCCACATAAGTCATACCTGGTAGTTGGTAAAGAAGTAGAAAAATTTCATAAATTTGTTATACCACATCAAGAGCATCAGGATATTAAAGAGTTAAAAGGGCAGACGGCATTTAAAGGTAAGATTCGCGGCGTAGCAAGGGTCATTATTGATAGAAGAAATTCACATGAATTAAAAGATGGTGAAATACTGGTTACCACAATGACTTCGCCAGAATTTGTACCGGCAATGAAAAAAAGTGCTGGCATTATTACTAATGAAGGTGGTGTTTTGTGTCATGCAGCAATTATGTCACGTGAATTAAGAAAGCCATGTGTCATAGGAACAAAAATAGCAACAGATATTATTAAGACAGGCCAAATCATCACCCTAGATGCTGATAGTGGTGTAGTTACACTTTAATAATTTAATTAGAAAAATTATGAGTTCAAATATGGAGTATTGGGTCACTAGACACTCGAAATCAGGTAAGGGGGTTGAAGAATTTCCTGGTCTTTCAGAAGAGGGTGTGGATATGGCAAAAGAAAGAGCTAAATCAATTGCAGAGCTTATAAAAAATGCAGAAGATGGGTCAGTTATTTTTTATGGGGGATCTTCTAATATTATCAGGACAAAATCTACAATGGAATTATACACAAGTGAAGCAGAAAGAATTTTAACTGAAGAGGGTGTACAGGCGCGTTTTATAAAAAAAGAGGACCTTAAAGAACGGGCTGGTAGATCGGGTTATTTGAAAACAGCCCAAGAGCTTGCGGCTACTATAGAAAGTTCTCCAGATGAAAAAGTAGTTATTGAGTTACCTTTGTTTTTAAAGGAATTTTCTATGGAGAGGTATTTATGTGAACAAGATGGTGAGACTGTGAAGCCACAGTGGCAAGCATTGCTAGATAAACATGGGAAGAACTATTCAGAAGCTATAAAAGATTGGTTTAGTGATCCCGAGCTAATGAAAACTATTGATCCGGTAGCAATTGCTAAAGATTGCATGGTCGGCATGAAAAGGCTTGCTGATTTTTCAAGGAGATTTATAGCTGGTCGTCCAATTAAGATTGGTTTTGTTGGTCATAGTTTTCTTATAGATGCCCTTCTTACTTATATTGCAAATGGGGGACAAGTTACAACTGAAGGATTTAATAATATAGGTGGCGATGTAATAAGTGAGACAGAGCTTTCGACTATTGAATATGATCAACAAGGTAAAATGCATTTAAAGTATAGGGGGCAAGATTTTATTTTTGAAAATGATAGTATTACAAATAAAGAAATAACTAAAACAGATGAATAAATTTGTTAAAGATTTTAAGCAAGTTAAAAGTAAAGATGTGGCCTTGGTAGGCGGTAAAGGTGCTTCTTTGGGCGAGATGACAAGTATAGGTATACCAGTGCCATCTGGTTTTGTAGTCTTAGCATCAGCTTTTGATAGATTTATTGACGAAGCTAATATTCATGATGATATTTATAATATTTTGAATAAGGTTAATCGTAAAGATATCAGTGCAGTGGAATTAGCTTCCGATAAAATTAGGCGTTTAATCAAGCAGGCAAAATTCCCAGAAGATATTAGTTCAGAAATAATATTAGAATTTACGAAACTCAAATCAAAATTAGTGGCTGTGAGAAGTTCAGCAACTGCGGAGGATTCTTCAGCAGCCTCATGGGCCGGAGAGTTAGAAAGTTATCTAAACACAACAAAGGTTGATCTTTTAGATAATGTTACAAAATGTTGGTCTTCACTTTTCACTCCTCGGGCAATTTTTTATAGATTTGAAAAAAAATTATATAAAACTAAAATTTCTGTAGCAGTAGTTGTGCAAACCATGGTTCAATCGGAGGTTTCTGGTATATGTTTCACGGTCCATCCAGTGACCAAAGACGCTCATCAAGTAGTGGTAGAGGCCGGTTATGGTCTAGGCGAGGCTATTGTAAGTGGTAGTATAACGCCAGATAATTATGTGGTGCAAAAAGATAAGTGGGTTATATTTGATAAAAATATTAGTGAGCAAAAATTTGCTATTATAAAAGGTAAATCTGGCAATATTGAAAAAAATATTCCAATATTTAAACAAAAGAAACAAAAATTACCAGATAGTCAGATTATTTTACTCGCTCAATTATCTCAAAAACTTCACGATCATTATAGAATACCACAAGATATAGAGTGGGCTTTTACGAAAGGAAAATTGTATATTGTGCAATCTAGACCTATTACAACTCTTTAATTTATAAAGTACTATGGCGTTATTAATTTTTTTAAATAATTTTTTATGGAAACATGGAAGCCGGAAATTAAAAGTGAAGAAGATTTACAGAAACAATTAGAAATAACCGAGGATGTTGTTGGTACCGAAATTGTTCCAAATTCTATTAGGGATGATATTTTTAATTTGTCGCTCGATGAAATTAAAGAGCGTTATCCAGAACGTTATTCGGCTTATCTTCAAATTTTACGTGCCGAAAGGAAGAGTGAGCAGATAGTAGATGATGAATTAAACAAGATGAAAGAATGGCTTGAAACTCTTAATAATCTTGACACCTATATAACTAAACATAGTGATAATGCTAATGAAGATAGCGTGAGACTCAGAGATCGACAATTTACAGTTTTCGAAGATATTAGAAATGCTTTAGAAAAAGGGGAAAAAGAAGGTTATGTAAAATTACCAACCGGAGTGGGCAAAACAGTTTTATTTATTGAGTTAATAAAAGCCTTAGATAAAAAAACTTTGGTAGTAGTGCCCACGCGACAACTTGTTCATCAGACAGGAGATAAAATAAAACAATTTGCACCTAATTTAAAATCCGGTAAAGTATATGCTCATGAAAAAAATCTTGAGGAGAATACCACTATCATCACTTATGATTCTTTGGTGGCTATGGTAAAATCAGGGAAAATAGTGCCAGAAAAATATGATACTATCATTCTGGATGAAGTGCATAGGTGTTTATCAGAAGCACGTCAGGAAATAATAAATAGATTTCAAGATGTAGTAAAAATAGGTTTTACTGCTACTCCAGAATATTCAAAAGAAAAAAAAGTTTCAAATATTTTAAAAAAAGAGATACATTCTATGGGTGTTAGAGAGGCAACAGAAACGGGTTTACTCTCTTCTTTTTCGTGTATTGTTGCCAAAACTGATATTGATCTAAGTTCCGTAAAAATACTTTCCAACGGTGAGTATGACCAAGGGGAGCTTGAAAAAGTTATAAACGTTATTGGACGTAATAAGGCAGCCGTAGATATGTATGAGCAAGGGTTTAAAGGTAAAAAGGCCATAGCTTTTTGTTTAAGTATTAATCACGCTAATGATGTTGCTCAAACTTTTATTGAGCGGGGCATACAAGCGGTTGTCATCAGTGGGAGAACCCCCAGGGCTGAACAAGGGAAAATTATTCAGGATTTTGAGTCTGGGAATATAGATGTTTTGTTAACAGTAAATTTATTAACCGAGGGTTTTGATGCTCCTAATGCTAGTGTATGTTTGAATCTTGCTCCTACACATTCATTGGTTCGAGCTGAGCAAAGAGCAGGAAGAGTTTTACGTCTTGATGACAATGATCTGCAAAAGCATGCTTTCGTGGTTGATTTTTTGGATAAAGATCAAGGTGATAAAAGATCGCCAGTAATTTTTCCAGAAATAGTTGGTGATGCCGTTGTAAGTCCTAAGAAATTTGATAACGGAAATGGTCAGGGAGGCGGTGGTGTCGGTGAACCTAATTTACCAAAGTTTAATGTAGATGGGCTCAAGATGATTGTGGATAGTGATGAAGTTTTGAGGATCTCTAAAGTTCTTGGGGAATATAGAAATGAATTTAAGCAAGAGGCAGCTTTAGGCTGGCAAACAGCTTCCTCTCTTAGATTTGCAGTGAGAAGTAGTAAAGAAACAATTAAAGAATTTGCTGAGCAATATAGAGAAAATCATCCAGAGTGGTTTGGTAATTTTTGGGTTTTTGGACAGGAGGTAGAGCATTACCATCCGGATCTGGTAGATAAAATAATTACGAACCTTACTAAAATAGAAGCGCTTGAGGGATGGGAAACGGCTAGTAAACTTAGCCAGCGTTTGCAGCGAGATTTTTATTTTATTAAAAAATTAGCTGAGCAATACAGAGAAAGTCACCCAGAATGGTTTGTTAATTTTTTGGCTGGCAAAAAGGAGAGGGAACATTATCATCCGGAATTAATTGAATTGATAAAGAAAAATCTTTTACAGTTAGAAGCGCCCGTTGGTTGGGCTACATCAGAAAAGATTGCTAGCGAAATTAAGAAAAGCCCTGTTACAATAAAAAAAGCAGCTGAACAATACAGAGAAAGTCACCCAGAGTGGTTTGGTAATTTTTGGGCAGGTAAGCAAAATACGGAGTACTATCATCCGGAATTAATTGAAATCATAAGTAAAAATCTATTGCGAATGGAGGCACCGCTCGGTTGGTTTACAGTAGGGAATATTAGTGGTCAAATCAAAAGTGATGGTAAAACAATAAAAAAGTTAGCTGAACAATACAGAGAAAGTCACCCAGAGTGGTTTGGTAATTTTTGGGCTGTTAAGATGAATGGGGAATTTTATCATCCCGATTTAGTTGAAATAATAAAAAACGAGTTAGCTACACCAGAGGCACCGCTCGGTTGGTTTACGGCTAGAAAAATAAGTGAACAAATTAAAAGTACTTCCCAGACAATAAAAAAAATAGCTGAACAATACAGAGAAAGTCATCCAGAGTGGTTTGGTATTTTTAAAGCTGGCCCAAAGAAGCCAGAGTATTATCATCCAAATTTAATTGAAATAATAAAAAGAGAGTTAATTAGACCTGAGGCCCCAGATGGGTGGAAAACAGCAACGTGGCTTAAAAGTAGTATAAAAGTCAATGTAGTAACAATAAAAAAAATAGCTGAACAATACAGAGAAAGTCATCCAGAGTGGTTTGGTACTTTTTGGGCTGCTACGATGGATGCGGAGTTTTATCATCCTGATTTAGTTGAGGAAATTAAGAGGCATTTTGGGTAGAGATAGAGCATTTTTATATTTTTTAAACAAGCCACCCTATTTATCGGGGTGGTTTTTTGGTATACTTATGGTGTTTAAAATTTAAATTTAAAGTATGAAAAAACAAAAAGTTCAATTTAGTCTAAAAAGAAGCTTAATACTCATTACGTTTCTTGGTATCTTTTTAATTGTTTTCATGAGTATAGCAAACTATAAAAATTTTAATAATTATAATTATTTATCTGGTAAACAGCAGAATAATAATGTTAATACGGATGTTCTAACTAATTTAAATGTTAATACTCCAGTCAGCACCACTACTAATAATAGCGAAAAGAATAAAAGTGATGAATGGTTTTTGTATACGAATATAAGATATGGTTTGCAGTTTGCATACCCGGGTTACTGGACGACCTCTGGTAGTGCTGATACAGGTGAGTATCAACTTTTAGACGACGTAGAATCGGGTGGCGCTTCTGGTGGCGTTTTTATTAAACCCCTTGTTAAGCAATCGGTCGATGCCCTACTCGTTGATTTACAAAAGAGAGCTGAACAATCGCGGAAATATTATCAAGAGCATCCAGATGGACCAGCAACTAAATACAGTGAACCGGAATTAATTACTATAGCTGGCGAAACAGCAATAAAACAGATTTATCAACCTTATGAAATTACACCAGCGGGTGTGATGTATTTTTTCCCCCAGAAAGGTGTTGAAATCGATTTGACTAATCTATATAGCTCGGGCGATGATGCTGAAAAATATACTAATCTTGTTCACGGTAAAGTATTAGCCTCTTTAAAATTTTTAGATAAATTAACTTATTTAGATTATGGCTATTACACAGATGGGAAGGATATTTATTATAATCATTTAGAATTTATTAAAAATATTTCAAATAAAGAATTAGAAACCTTTGATCATTTTGCCGAAAAAAATAGGAATTATTTTGATGATAGTTCAGCATTAAAAGTAGAGGGTGTAGATCCGGGTAGTTTTGTGACTCTTCATGAAATATGTGGTATGGGTGGATGTCAGGGCGTAGCAAAGGATAAACATTTTGTATATTCTGGTGGCACTATAGATACTAGGCTTGATGATCGATTAGTGGACGTTAGTACATTTGTTTATTTAAAATATAATTTTTTTAAGGATAAAAATATTTTATACTATTATGGTTATGGGTGGGGCAGGGTAGATTATGTTGATTTAGATACTTTTGAATTTATAAATCCCATGTATAGTAAAGATAAAAATAATGTTTATCAATTTATGGACGGTTTTAATATAGTAAAAGGAGCCGATCCAAAAACATTTAAAGTGCCAGTATATTAAATTAAAAGCCACCCTGTTTATTGGGGTGGTTTTTTGTTTGATATTTTATTTTTTGATTAAAAATGTTACATAATCTTCTCTAAATCCGATATAGTCATGATGGTAAATTTCAACATTAGAAAAAATATTGTTTAATAATTTTATAGTTTCCTCAAAGTCTACAGCAATATTTATTTTGTCCTCCTCGGTATAAGAAGTACCCTGGTGTGTGACGGGCGTTATTAATATAAATATAGAATCATCATGTAAACATTGTGCTACATTTTTTAAAAAAAATTCTTTATTATCAATAAAAGTATAAACCCAACTGCATAAAAAAATATCAGCCTCTAAATTAATTTTTTCGCTACTTAAATCGGATTTAATCAATTTTATGTTTGTTGTTTTATTTTCTTCTATTTTTTGTTGTACTTTATTTAAAGCAACTTCCGAAAAATCTAAACCAGTGACATCAAAGCCTAATTTGGAAAATTGGAACAATGTTTGGGCTGTGCCACAACCAAAATCAACCATTTTTTGAGGAGATGGGTTAGTATCTTTTTTAATTTTTGTTAATAAGAGATTTAAAAAATGTTCGTTTAGTGGTTTGAATTGCGGATTATTGGAAAATATTTTGTCCCATTTATTCATAACCGTATATTATTTAATTAATTTTATATTATATATGGTTAATTATGTTTCATGTGTGTTTAGTTGTCAAATATATTTTTAGGGTGGTTTTTTTGTTTACCCTTGTCATTATCGCTAGTATTTGCCATACTATGTGCATATTAATATATATATGCGTCTTGCTAAGATAAAATTTCATAAATTAGATAAAGAGTTTTTTTTCTTACCCGAGTTTATTAGTGACCATCGTTCACAGATTAAGATTGGCGAGCAGGTCATAGTAGATACAGCTATGGGTCATGATTTGGGTGAATTGCTTGATATTGCTGAATATACTGATGAGGAAGTAGAAAAAATCAAAACTAGCCAAGCCAAAAGTTTGGGTGATTTGAAGGGTTTGAGTTGCCTAGCCAGTGAAAGTGATCTAGCCAAAGCTGAATCTCATAAGGTTAGCTATGCCAAATATCTCACCGATGCCCGTGAAATGTGCCAAAAGCACAAGCTCAAAGAAATGAAGCTGGTAGATGTTTCTCTTTCTTTAGATAATACTCGATTGACTATTTATTTTATTTCCAATACTAGAGTTGATTTTCGGGATTTGGTCAAAGATATGGCGGCTATTTTTCACAAAAAAATCCGCTTACAGCAAATTGGTGTCCGAGATGCAGCTAAAATTGGTGGTGACTGGGGACCTTGTGGCTTGCCCTTGTGTTGCAAATCTTGGCTTTCAGACATTGGCAAAGTCAATCCTGATTCTATAAAAAAACAAGAATTGATGCATCGTGGTGTTGATCGTCTGACTGGTGTCTGTGGTCGCTTGAAATGCTGTTTACGCTTTGAGGAAGATCAACATCGCTGGGTAGAAGGTCAGACTCCAAAAGTAGGAGATAGCATCCAGATAAAAACTGGCCCAGCTAAAGTAGTGGCTGTCTATCCTGACAAAAAAACAGTTGATCTAGAAGTGGCTGGTGCAGTCGTTGAATATCCCTATACTGAGGGCAATCAATGTAAGTCAGATTGTCAGACCGGCTGTGGCTCGGATTGTAAATAATTATATAATGACCTTTTAGGAATAATTTGCTATAATGTAAAAGCATTTATTCCTTTTTTAATACAAAAAAATATGGCAAAAAAAATTAAAGTAGCAATCAATGGTTTTGGTCGAATTGGTCGAGCTTCATTCAAAATAATGCTCGACAGCTCAAAGTATGAAGTAGTAGCTATCAATGATTTAGCTCCAGCGGAGAGTCTGGCCTATCTACTGAAGTATGACACTATGTATGGCCGTTATAATAAAAAAGTAGACTCCAAAGATAATAATATTATCGTCAATGGCAAAAAGTATTTGGTGACAGCTGTGCCTGAGCCAGATAAATTGCCTTGGAAAAAACTAGGTGTCGATGTCGTGCTGGAGTGTACTGGTCGTTTTGTCAAAAGCGAGCAAGCCTCACTGCACATCAAAGCTGGTGCTAAAAAAGTGATTATTTCTGCTCCGGCCAAAGGCTCTGATGTTATGACTTATCTATTAGGTGTCAATGAAGATAAATATAAGCAAGATCAAGTCCTTTCCAACGCCTCTTGTACTACCAATTGTATTGCCCCAGTTGCTCAAGTGATGGTGACAAATTTTGGTGTTGAAAAAGCCATGATGACTACTATCCATTCCTATACTGCTGACCAGCATCTAGTCGATAGTCCACACAAAGATCCACGACGTGGTAGAACGGCAGCTCAAAACATTGTCCCTACTACTACGGGAGCAGCTATTGCTACCGGCCAAGTCATCCCAGAGATGGAAG
>JAUPVE010000097.1 GCA_030917205.1 Patescibacteria group bacterium
GAATACTATAATAAAAAATTAAACTGACTTGCCAATATTATAACATAAACAAAAAAACCAGCAAAACTATACTTTTGACCTTGTTTTTTTAAGATAGTACTGGCGTTTAGGTTCTGGCAAACGCTCGATAGCATAGCGCAACATAGTCCGTGGCATGACTGCGGAATGTTGATCCAAAAATTGTAGTAAAATATTTTCATCAACCCGCTTACCCATCTCCCTGAGCATCCAGCCAACAGCCTTCTGAATCAAGTCATGTTCATCATGCAATAATATTTTGCTAATTTTAATGGTCTCACTACTTTTACCCTCATAAATAAACTGAAAAGTAGCTAGGATAGCCACACGTCTTTGCCAAAGATTTTTACTTTTAGCTAGTTTATACAAAATATCTTTGGGCTTATCAGTGAGATAAGCACCAACTATACGCGGAGCAGTCAAATCAATCAAATCCCAATTATTAATGTACTTATAATTTTTTAAATATAAATCAAAAATTTGTTTTTGTTTTTTGCTATCCCCTTTTTTGTATTGCTCAAGTAAAATGAATAAAGCACAGAGACGCTCCTCGTGAAAAGGTGAGCGCAGTAACTCCAGTACTTCTTTTAGCTCCAAAGCCTTATATTTTTGAGACACTTGCCTAACATCAGGCACCATGACACCGATAAATTTATCCCCTTCTCCATATTCACCTGGTCCAGTCTTAAAAAACCGCTGTAAAGTATTGGCTTTATCGCGACGAGCTAAATTCCTTAAATCATTTTTAATATCCTTCAACATAATCATAATTTTAGTCTAAATTGCAAATAAAAAAAAGCCCCTCTCCATCAAAGATAGATCAGGGCTAAACTAAGCAAAAACTCCACTCACAGCTCTTCACTCCGAGCGCACTTCTTCCCACCAATCCTTGGCTACTGAAAAAACACCGGCTAGGCCTAGACCTATCAACAGTGACCAAAACTTGATCCGCAGAAAAAAGTGCGCCACAGACTCGCGCTCGAGTTCCTGAAAAAAGATAGCGAGCAGATTCATCATGATGGGTAGGGCCGCCCAAATGACTGCCAATCGTGACAGCATATAGACGCCATCTTCATCGTCACGACTGTGACGTGTCCGCCAGCTAGCGACCAGAGTCCAGCCCAAAAGTGGGGCCAAAAAGCAGACAATGAAAGACATCTCTCCGCCGTCAAAAGCCGCGGCTAAAAAGATGTAAGCAGGGCTAATCAACACGGACAACAACAAAGTCAGCAAAATAGCTCTAAGGCCAGTTTCCTCCGATGCTCTGTTTCCTGACATGACCAGCTCCTTGTGGGGTTTTGCGTTTATTGTGAAAAAACACAGGTTATAAAACCCGATAAAACAATTTTAACTTAAACTAAGAATAAACAAAAGCCCAGCCCAGCCTCTCGCGAGAGGCTGGGCTGGGCTTGATTTAATGCACTAAAAATTATCTTAAACGCCAAAACTCATTAATAATTCTGGTTTGAAAATCATGAGCAGACCGATGATCAACATCAGAATACCACCAATCAAACGAGAAAATCTAGTATATTTAGTAGTCAAACCAGTAGCTTGTAGAGTAAACATGGCGATAAAAAAGACCACCAAATCATCCAGCATGAAAAATAAAATATATAACAAAATATAGCTATAATATTGCCAACCTACCATGTCATTCATGGCTAACACCTGTGTATAGACAGCTGGGAAACCAGCTGAGCACAAAAGCTCAACTAGATTGACCATAAAAGCCAAGGCCATAATACCAAACAAAGCTAACCAAAAATTTTGAGAAGCAACATAGCCTTTGAGCTTGTCCATGGTTTTCTTCTTTTTTTCCATGTCACCCACTTCACAAGCGGCGTCTTTATTTTTATAAAAATCTCTCAAAGAATACCAAGCTCCAGCCAAAGCAACTAAGCCAATCAAAACCTTGACCCAAGAAACCACGCCCATGAACAAAAATACATTCAACCAGGCTACCATAAAGAGAAAATAAACTGCCGCCGAAGCTACTATAAAGGCTAGGCCCAAAATCCACATCCTCTTCCTATTCTCCATGCCGATCAGTAAACTGATCAAAAATACCAGCACCCACATGGCACAGGGATTAAAGCCGTCTAAGGCACCAATCACTATAGTCAGTACTGGTAGAGAAAACTTAGCCATATCAATTTCACCAAAAATACCACCATCGATAGTACCGCTGGCTTTTGTTTTTACTTCTTCTTTGGCAGGCTCTGGCTCTACTGGCGCTGGCTCCAGCACAGGTACAGCTGGCACAATACTCGCCACTGTATTTGGACAAATGCCACTGATGCATTCCCTGATACGATCTTCTATTTGCGGTGCTGTATAGCTTTCATCAAAACCGATAAAATGTTTGTCACCGACAATAGTCAAGGGCACACCACCAACACTAGCCTTGAGGCTCTTGGCTACTTCAGTCATTAGACGGGCATTACTTGGATGTTTCCAAACTTCAAATTTTTGGATTCTCAAATCTGGATATTTTGACTCCATCTGCGCCAAAAAAATCTCTTCCTTAGCACAGTGCGGACAACCATCACCCCAAAACAAATACAAATCTACTTTTGGTGAAGTAGCACCACTTATTTCTTGACCCTCTCTATTATCTGGACTATTGGCAGTTTGATCAAATTTTACAATCAAAAATAGCAAAACAACGACCAAAAATGCCCCCAGATAAAGATACTTATATTTTCCCATATATATATGAAATTATTTTTTTAAAATTTACTAAGTTATTTTTTAATCATCGTCTTCCTCTTCATCATCATCGCCTCTCTGACCATTGACTTGATTATCTGTATTATTCTGACTGGTATTTGTCGGAGCTGTATTGATAACATCGCTAGACACACTAG
>JAUPVE010000010.1 GCA_030917205.1 Patescibacteria group bacterium
TATTTTATCCAAGGGTAAGCTAATGGCCAAATCATTGAGTACTTTTAGACCATTGTCATCAGGAGTGACCTGGTAGCGATGCAGGTCTAAAGGATTGAGGTACCAAATTTCATTTTTTTTATTCTGTTCAAACAAAAATTGTCCGCTATATTTTTTAGCAACATTATAATCAGCATATTTTTGGTCAGTAGCTAAAGGTATTTTTTTTAAAATCGCAGCACTGACTGGTTTACTAAATTTATTGATTATATTTTGTAAATCACTAGCACTAGTTAGTGGGTATCTTTCTTTATTGTTTGTTTCTAGGTACCATATTTTTTTATGAAATATATTGTCTTCTAAAATAATACTACCCAAATAGCGATCGATAAATTGACCGTCAATAATCGTAATGCTACTAGCTTGGGCAGCCAAAAAAGGAGACAATATAAATAAAAGACTTAAAAATATTATTTTTTTCATAAATTGTTTTGTTATTTTTTTAATTTTTTTTCAGTGACCCAAAAGCCCATGTATTTTCCGAGCATGAGTCTAGTTTGGGCATCAATGGCTGGTAAAGAACCGAAAATAATCATGCTAAAGGGTATAATGAACCACTGTAAGCCCATCATGAGGTAGCGGTAGTATTTTGACCAAGTGCTATCTTTCAAGTGAATAGGCATGGGCGGTAAAATAATTACACTCATCAAGGCAATGGTCAGGATACTCAATAAACCTAAGCGCATTAAATTTTCCATGATAAAAGGGGCATTTTGGGCAGCCACTGTAGTCAATGAGCGTTGCTCAGCTATTTTTAAAGGTAACCAACCCATCAGAGTAATCAAGACCGGGGCAGTAGCCCAAGAATACACTCCTTCTGTTTGGTTCCAGATATAGCGTAATTTGACAGGCCAAGGTATATTTTTACTCTTGTGAAAATGCCAAACCATGTAAGGAAAATGTTCCACACCATAAGCCCAGCGTCTCATTTGTTTGTACTGATTTTTGATACTACGCCAAAAATGACCAACATAAACAGTGTTCATAGAGACTGGTATGTGCATGGGTTCTACTCGATAATCACCATCGTAGTGAATCAGGCATTGTAAAAATATCCGAGAGTCCTCTGTCACAATGTTGTTTTGCCAGAAGCCAATATCGACTAAGGCTTGCCAGCTCATACTGTGTGAAGAAAAAGTGAAGAGCCTACTAGGACGAGCTAGTTCAGTAAGTAGCCAAAAGGTTGTAGAATTAGCTACCACCCGAGTGACAATATCTGACTCCCAGACATTGTTGTGATAAAAGGCCATGGGTTGAAAACTAGCGTGATAGGGATCAGCGTTGTTGATGAATTTGTCTGCTAGGTAAGCAAAATATTGAGGATGAGTGACTGTGTCAATGTCAAAAGTAGAAACTATTAATTTTTTATAATCAAAATTATTAGCATCAATATATTTTTTGACCTCTCCTCCGCTATAGCAAAGATTGGAGCCCTTGCCCACGACATCGCCTTGTAAATTATCGGGGTGAATAGTGACGATAATTTTATGAAAATATGATTCGTATTTTTGAATGATGTAATCAGCAATAGGTTGAAATTGTTCTTTGAACCTACCCTCACCAGCCAAAACAACAATAAATTTTTTGGTATCGTATTTTACTTGTGTCAAATTATAAAAAGTAGTTTCTACTATTTCTTGGGGCTCACCAGCGGTCGGTAAAAAAATAATATGATTATAAGCAGACCAGCTTGGGGCTGTCTTGGGTAACTCTTGCCACCAATCAGTTTTGATGGCTTGACGATATTTTTTCCAAGAATGCATCAAGTGTATCCACATGTAGGATAAACGCAAAACCCAATACAGATCAAAGGCAATGATGAAATAAATACCCCAGACCGGTGCCAAGAAAGACAGGAGAATAGCCACAATAAAAGTAGTCCAGACTATTAAACCTGGTATGATTTCTAAAATTCTATAAATATAATAATTACGATAAGTAGTGTTCATTTTATTAACTCAATTTGTTGGGTTAGTAATTTATCTTTTGGTCCATAGACAAAGCTAGCATTTATTTTTTGACCAGCTAAAAATAATGGCCACCATAACTTGTTGTCCGGCCACATTTTAGCATAAGGAATTTTATCTAGATCAAACCACTGTGGTAGCATCTCTTCGCTTTCTACTGGCTGACCGGTAAAACTAATGGCTTGAAATACATGAACTTCAAATTTATCCTTGTTATTTACCCAAGAAAAATTAAGTGTAGCCTTTTCTTCAAGTGATAAAATATTTAATTCACATTCTTCAAAAACTTCTCTTTTAGCAGCTTCTTCGTAGCTTTCTCCCTTGTCCAGCTTGCCACCAAAAGTATTCCATTTATTCATACCAAAACCACGCTTTTTAAAGCCTAGTAGAATTTTATTGTCTTTTATGATAAATGTGGTAGCCGCTAAAATCATATTTAGGATACTTGGTGACCGAATTCTTCGTCTTCATCATCAGCGATAGCATCCTGCATGGTCACATGCACACGACCATCGATATGATTGGCTGGAGCATAAACAGTATAGATTTTTAGTGATTCATTAGCAGTATTGATAAAATTATGCTCTGTACCAGGAGTAACTACCACTACATCGCCAGCACCAACTACTGTTTCCACGCCGTTTAATAGTGCCTTGCCGTGTCCAGATAAGAAAAATAATGTTTGTTCTACATGATCATGAGTTTCTAAACCAACTTCTTCACCGGGCTTGATGTCCATGACTACTAGCTGACTTTTTTGGCCAGTAAATAAGACTGTGCGAAAATTGGTGTTATTTTTTGTAGAGTCGATAATGTTTTTTTGGTAAGACATTTTTTAAAGTTTTAGTTGATAAATATATGTTATTTTATTTTTCCTTAAGACTTTTTGACTAACCAAGAACTGGATTGTACCTTACCACCCTTACCAATATTGAAGATCATCTGGCAATTTATTTTTTGGCAAACCGCTACTTCGGGTATATTATCAAGTTTTCTGTCGCCACCATTGGCAAAGATATCTGGTTTTATTTTTTGTAGTTCAGCGCAGACACTCGTATCTTTGGAATTTTTAGTATGTTTGGTAATAACTACCTTATCTACCATTTTGAAAGCCTCGATAATCTCCTTTCTTTCTTTTTCATGCATGAAGACATAGCCCTTTTTTTGTTGCAACCAATTATCGTTATTTAAAATAACAACTAGTTGGTCACCAAGTTTTTTGGCTGCCTCAAACATGCGGACATGGCCAATATGTACTGGATCAAATCCGCCAGACACAGCAACCACTTTTATTTTTTTATTTTTATTAGGCTTCATCGAGAATAATTTTATCTTTGAATTTACCGTTGGTTTCAGCTTTTAATTTTTTTAAATCAGCTACTATTTTGGGATCAAATTTTTTATACTCCACTATAGCTTCTATGACCTCCAAAATATCTGCTAACTCTTCAGCATTTTCTGCTTGGTTAAACTCTAGTATTTCTTCTAATAATTTTTCTTTGAGCTTCAGCCAGTACTCAGTATCAGTAGCCGTATGGTAAGTAACCCTCTCTCCTTTATCTTCAATTTTTTGGGGAATTTTATCCCTAACTAATTTGTTGTATTGCATATTTTATTTTTTATCTTCCAAATTTTGTAGCTCAGCTAATAATTCTACTTGCTTGGAGTGCAGATCTTCTATTTCTTGGGCTGAGGTGGCTGTAGGATGTATTTTTAATTTCAAAATTTGACGCTCTATTTGCATGAGTTCATGACGTATCTCATCAATACGCAATTTTTTTTGTTCTGGATCTAGATTATTATTTTCATTTTTTCTTTCAAAATTTGACAATTCTTCTTTCATATTTATTATAATGCTAATTCTTTAATAATCGCCCTCATATACTCTGGATGGTCAATTTTATGCGGGCTTCTTTAACTATAATTATTTTTACATTCTTTGCATACTTAAGCGTTTCCTTAGCTCTTACTACTAGTTGAGGAAATTTTTCGGCTTCAATTTCGCCATAAAAAATAGTAGAAGGAATATTTAATTTTCTAGCAATCGTTAAAGCACTTTGTTTTTTGGCGTCAGCAATCCTTCTTTTGCCAACCAATTTTTTTATCCACGGTTTCATCGCCTTAATATCTTCTTTAAAATGTGGACTCAAAGAACATAAATAAATTTTTTTTGGTTTTAGCTCAGTAGCTGACATGAAAGCTATTACCGCTCCGTACGAAAATCCTAAGATATAGTTATTTTTTCCAGAATATTTTTCGTACTGTTGTTTAAAATCAGCAACATAATCTGTCATGACACGATAATCCCAATCAATAGATATTTTAATTACTTCGAATCCCTTTTTTTGTAATAAATTAATAAGCCAAGTAAAACATTTATCAGTAGGTTTTTGACCCCAGCCAGGTATTAAAAAAATTCTATTTTGACTAGTTTTATTTCCCATGACAATGCTTAAACTTTTTACCACTACCGCAGTAACAAGGATCATTACGCCCAATTTTGTGACCTTCCACGTCTTTTGGCTTGGATGGCAAGACTTCATTGGCCTGCTCTCTATCCTCTACTTCTTTTTGAAAAGGAGTATAGCCGGCTTTTTTCTCAGTAAACACTTTTTGCTCTTGACGTTTGTCTGGGGCGGCCATTTTTTTGGCTACACCGACTTTGTAGATGGTGTAAACAATCTGCTTGCGAATAGCTGACATGAGACTATTGAACAAGTCAAAAGCTTGTCTTTTGTATTCAACTAGCGGATCACGCTGTCCATAGCCCTGGAGGCCAATACCAGTGCGCAATTTATCCATAGAGGTCAAGTGCTCTACCCAGAGCGAATCAATGCTCTTTAAGATAATACCGCGCTCGATCAACTGCATAGCTGACCAGCGTTTATCTTCTAGAGTAATAGATTTATTTACTTCCTCAGCTAGATGTTCATATTTAGCAGTGGCTAAATCAGTCAGATAGTCAATCAGGGTAGTTCTTTCACCATGTCCATTGTTGATTTGATTTTGTGATAAGTAGCCATGGATAGTTTTTTCTTCTTCCTCGTTCAGTGGGAAAATAGTCAAAAGTGTTTCAATAATTTCTTGGGGATTAAAATCACCAATATTTTTTTGGGTCAAAGTATGGAAGGATATGACTTGCTCTAATTCCTTATGGACATATTCTAAAACCAAATCTCGGCTACTTTTATTTTCAGTTGACTCACTTTGGTCAGCAAAAAGTTCAATAATATTTTGACGAGTTTTATAAATAACTTGACGATGTTTGTTGATAACATCATCATATTCTACCAAATGTTTTCTAGTATCAAAATTATGACCTTCTACTTTTTTTTGAGCTGACTCAATAGAATTGGAAATCAATTTATTCTCAATCGGCATGTCATCAGGAATACCGAGTTTTTCCATCATCATCTTCATGCGATCAGAACCAAAGATGCGCATCAGATCATCTTCCATGGAAATATAAAATTGAGAAGAACCAGGATCACCCTGACGACCAGCGCGTCCTCTGAGCTGATTGTCTATGCGTCTAGATTCGTGTCGCTCAGTACCGAGGACATGTAGGCCACCTAGAGCTTTTATTTCATCGTGTTGAGTCTGATCAAAAGGCTGTCCACCAAGAATAATATCGACACCACGACCAGCCATGTTGGTAGCAATAGTGACAGCACCACGACGTCCAGCTTGAGCAATAATTTCAGCTTCTTTTTCGTGAAATTTAGCATTGAGTAATTGAAATGGCACACCAGCTCTTTCCAAGAGTGAACCTAAATATTCGTTTTTATCAATCGAAATAGTACCAACTAAAACTGGTTGGCCTTTACTGTGCATTTCTTTGATCTCATTGACGATGGCTCTATATTTTCCTTTTTCGTTTTTATAAATACGATCGCGCATGTCATCTCTAGAAAAAGGACGGTTAGTCGGAATGACAGTTACTTCCAAATTATAAATTTTGGCCATTTCTTCAGCTTCGGTTGCTGCAGTTCCGGTCATACCGGCCAATTTTTCGTACATTCTAAAAAAGTTTTGAAAAGTGATAGTAGCTAGTGTCATACTCTCGCGCTGTACTTCTACATTTTCTTTGGCTTCGATGGCTTGATGCAAGCCCTCAGAATATCTACGTCCTGGCATCATACGGCCAGTAAATTCATCAATAATCACCACTTCACCCTCACTAACAATATAGTCACGATCCAAAGCGTATAGTGACTTAGCGCGCAGGGCCTGCTCTAGATGATGGACAGTTTGTAAACCGTGGCTTTCATAAATATTTTCCACGCCAAGTAATTTTTCCATTTTCTTAATACCCTCTTCACTGAGAGTACAAGCTTTCATTTTTTCATCAATATTGTAGTCAACATTTTCTTCCAAGCTATTGACTAGCTGGGCAAATTGTCGGTACTGAGCTGTTGATTCTTCGGCTGGAGCAGAGATGATTAAAGGAGTACGAGCTTCATCAATCAAAATACTATCAACTTCATCGACAATAGAATAATTTAATTTGCGCTGGACTTGATCTTTGGCATCCTGAGCCATGTTGTCACGCAAATAGTCAAAACCAAATTCATTGTTGGTGCCATAGGTGATATCAGCAGCGTAGGCCTCTTTACGAGTGACTGGACGCAAAAAATCTTTTGCTACTTTGATACCGGCATCTTGTAGCTTGGTGTCTTCATCAGAAATATGACTAGCATCATAAATAAAAGAGGCTTCGTGCTGGATAGTACCAACACTCAAACCTAGGAAATCATAAATTTGTCCCATCCAGACAGCATCTCTTTTGGCTAGGTAGTCATTCACTGTCACGAGATGGACACCTTTACCAGACAAGCCGTTCAAATAAATAGGTAAAGTAGAAGTCAGTGTTTTTCCTTCACCAGTTTTCATTTCAGCAATTTGTCCGCGATGCAAGACAATACCACCAATGAGTTGGACATCAAAATGGCGCATTTTCAGTGTGCGCTTGGCTGCTTCTCGTACCAAGGCAAAAGCTGGCACCAAAACATCATCCAAGCTTGTACCAGCTTGAACTTGTTTTTTAAGGTCTAAACTTTTATCTTTGATTTGCTCGTCACTCAAAGTCTCCAATTCTTTTTCTAGAGCATTGATAGCGGAAACTTGAGTGTCCAATGAATCGATGTATCTTTTGTTGGCATCACCAAACAATTTTTGTAATATACCCATAAATTCTTATTCGTTCTTTCCCCAGAATTTTATTGATTTAAATATTCGGCCACTGCGTCTAGCTAAAGATATGTTTTTTTCTTTTATCTTTTTTAGTTGTCTAGCTAAATTATCTTGCACCAAATCCACAGCTGCTCTAGCATCAGCATTACTCTCTGTAGCAGTGACTGTGCGTTGTTGAGTCATATTGATATGAACTGAGACTGTAAACACTTCGCCTTTATTGTGGCGCTGGTCACGCGATAGTTCAACTTTAAAATCTGTAATATCCGCTTGAAATTTATCTAGAGTAGAAAATTTATCTCTTAGATATTTTTCAAAAGGTTCTGTCAGATCAAAATTGTTTTTGTAAATTTGAATATCCATATTTTTATGTTATTTTATTATTTATTTTACCTGCGCCTTGATACGCCTGACGCCAGCGGAAGAAGACTCTTCTTTGATTATTTTGAAGCTACCAAGTTCAGCAGTGTTATCAACGTGTGGTCCACCGCAAATCTCTTTAGAAAAATCTCCCATAGTATATACTTTTACCTTGTCCCCATATTTATGTTCAAAGATGCCGATGGCGCCATACTCTTTGGCCTCAGCTACACTCATTTCTTGGTAGCTGACTGGCATTTTTTTATTAATTTGTTCATTGACTATGTCCTCTACTTTTTGGATTTGCTCAGGCGTCATTTTTTCTGGATGAGTAAAATCAAAACGCATTCTATCTTCGTTGATATTACTACCCCTTTGCTCGACATGCTCACCCAAGACCATCCTGAGGGCCTGTAGCATCAAATGAGCGGCAGTGTGGTGACGCTTGGTGTTTTGCTTATCATCTGCTAAACCGCCTTTGAACATGCCGGCTGAGGCTGTGCGGGATAGGTCTTGATGTTTTTTAAACTCAGCTTCAAATTCTTGGTTATTGATTTCTATATTATTTTCTCTAGCTAGCTCCTCCGTCATTTCTAGCGGAAAGCCATAGGTAGAAAATAAAACAAAGGCAGTTTTACCATCAATAGTTTTTTGTTTAGCAAATTCACGCAAACCTTTTTCCAGAGTGCTGACAAATTTATTTTCTTCTTGCTCAATTTCTTTGTTAACAAAATCTTGATTCTTGATTAGTTCAGGATAATCTGGTCCATATTGTTTTATAATCAATGTAGTCAAAATTTTAGTAAAATTATTAGCGATACCTATAATCTTCGCAAAACGAATGGCTCTTCTGATTAATCTGCGCAATACATAACCTTGATCTTTATTTGATGGAGCAACTCCATTATTATCGCCTAATATAAAAACTGCACTACGAATATGATCAGCAACTATCCGAAAACTACGTTTGTCTTCTTCATATTTTTTGCCAGACAATTTTTCTAGTTCTTGAATAATCGGCCAAAATAATTCGGTTTTATAATTATCATCAACACCATTTAAGACAGCCAAAGTTCTTTCTAGGCCCATGCCCGTGTCAATATTTTTTTGTTGGAGGGCAGTGAATTTATTATCAGCAGTTTTGTTGTACTCCATGAAAACATTATTCCAAATCTCTACCCAGTTTTTGTCCTCTGGATCAAAATTATCTGGTGTCTTATTTTGGTCACCAGTCCAATAAAAAATTTCTGTATCAGGGCCACAAGGTCCGGTGGTACCAGCTGGTCCCCACCAATTATCTTTGACGCCTAGTTTAGCTATTTTGGCATTTGCCAGACCTAATGTCAGCCAATACTCAAAAGCGACCTTGTCTTCTGCGACATTTTCATCGCCTTGAAAAACTGAAACAGCTAGAAGTGCAGGATTAATTGCTAATGTTTTGGTCAAAAATTCCCAAGCAAAATCAATGGCTTTAATTTTATCATAATCACCCAAAGACCAATTACCAAGCATTTCAAAAAAAGTATGATGCGTGGTATCGCCGACTTCATCAATATCACCAGTGCGGATGCATTTTTGGACACTAGCTAGTCTAGTACCCTGGGGGTGTTTTTCACCCATCAAGTAGGGTACCAAGGGGTGCATACCGGCTGTGGTAAACAAAACAGTCGGGTCATTGTCAGGAATCAATGAAGCTGAGGCGATGATTTTATGATCTTTTGATTCAAAATATTTGAGAAATTGATCTCTTAAGTCTTGAGCACTAAAAACAGACATATTTTATCTCCTATTAACATGTAAATATACCTAAAATATACCTATTTTTGGGTAAAAAGTCAACGATTAATTTGATCAAAACTAAATAAAAAAAGACCTCCGTGCAATCGCATAGAGGTTGAAAGTAGGAGACTGTGTCGCCCAACAACTAATAGCCGCGGTATTGGGCCCGCCGAAACCAGTTGTCTGAGACGACACAGTCTTTTAGCCAAAGAACTTGGTGGGGATAGCAGGACTCGAACCTGCAAAAAATCGTCCTGTAGACGAGTGCGTTTACATTTCGCCATATCCCCACTCAGGTGAAATATAATAACATAAGTTTGAAATTTGTCAATAATGATTGGCATTTAAAAAATAAAAAGACCTCCATACGTGTGTATGGAGGTGTAACCAAAGAACTTGGCGGGGGACGGTAGGGATTACCCACCACCTCTTCCATGGTAGAGAGGCGCTCTTATGCCGAGGCACATGAGCTATTTTGTCCCCCACTAAGATTTATATATTAACAATATTGTAAAATTTGTCAATAGTGGACATATGCCTGAGCAATAAAAAAACCGCCTTTATTTAGCGATTTTTTAGATTTAAAGTATATTAGACAATATTTACAAAATATGTCAAGGCTATAAATAAAGCTTTGAATACTTGGCAAAAAAGCTTTTTTTATAAAAACGCTCAAAATTTGAGCCTTTGTAGCTGTATATCAGTCTATATAGTATTTTTATTCTTCTTATATTAGCCATATAGTATCTCTATATAATAAAATACGTTTCAGAAGCCAAAAAGTTACAGTAAAAAAGAAAAGACCCCGCAAGATTGTGCTTACGGGGCCTGATACAGGGGTCTGGGCGATGTTGCTAGACGCAACACAGGTCGCGCTCTCGTCAGAGCAGAATGCAGGTAACATGGCCTGCTTTCATCGCACCTGTTGGTCGCATCGTTGATGTCAGTATAGCTGAGCATCGCCCCAGACCCGAGAAGTGGATCGCCGTTTAGTACCTTACTAAAGCACAGTAGGAGCGCAAATGCCTCAACTTACTTTATAGGGGTAACTTACAGCGACCCAAAATGAACGAAATAGTATTATACACTATTATATATATTTGTCAAGGGCAAGGCTAAAGTTACGATATTATTTTAAATAAAAGTAAAGAGCCTCGTAGAGCTTTGCGCGAGCAAAGATTACGAGGCTCTTGGTTCAATCCCGGGAACAAACAGGTCCGAGGTGGCTTTTTGGGGATCCTTTCTTAGCAAAAGGTGTTTTTTAGGTCGTGTCGGATCCTGATTGAAAGCTACGCTGGAGCCTGCGAGTCCCCGGGATCTTCAAAAACGAAGTGTACAAGGTAGATAGTAATATTAATCCTATGTTTTATATTTGTCAACAGCTTTTAAATTTAGACTATGGTGGCACTCGCGATGAGCTGATTCTTTTTGTAAATTGCGACAATTTGACCACTGGCTACGCCTTTTTGGGGCTTGATGAAATCAAGAGTTTTTGCATTAAGTATGACATCCTGATCTTCTTGTCGGTAGCGTATTTTGGCTTGAGCTTTGAATGGTAGTGGGTATTTCTGGCCTAGCCAATGAATATCGGTGATGTGAATTTGTTTGCTATACAAAACAGCATCCCCTTCTTTAGCTACTACTAAAATATTTTTTTTAAGATCCTTTTTTTGGATAAACCAAGGACCGTTGGATATATCCAAACCTTTTCTCTGGCCAATTGTATAGTACCAAATACCATCATGTTGACCAAGTTTATTGCCCTCTGTATCCAAAATATCACCTTTTTTTGGTTTTATTTTTTGGGCTAAAAATGTTTTTAAATTGATTTTACCAATAAAGCAAATACCTTGACTATCTGGACGCTCAGCATTGACTAGTTTGGCTTGCTTGGCTATCTGGCGCACTTTTGGTTTAGCTAGGTGACCAATCGGAAAGAGGCTCGAAGATAACTGCTTTTGATTCAAACCAGATAGAAAATAAGATTGATCTTTGTTTGGATCTAGACCTTTTAAGAGCTGATAAAAATTGCCGGACTTTTTCACGCGAGCATAGTGACCAGTGGCTATTTTATCAAAACCAAGTTTTTTTGCTTTGGCTAAAAAAAGTTTAAATTTAATTTCATTGTTACACAAAACATCAGGATTTGGCGTCTGACCATTTTTGTAAGTTTCAAATATGTAATTAACTACTTTGTCATGATACTCTTTTTCGAAGTTAAAAGTATGAATCGGCACATGGAGCTGGGCCGCAATCCGATAGGCCATAATTCTATCCTCTTTCCAGGGACATTCACCTTTGAGATTGACCTTGGCAGAGAAATTTTGCATAAAAGCTGCCTCCACATAATAACCTTGTTTTTTGAGTAAATACAAAGCTACAGCGCTATCAACACCGCCAGATAAAGCAACTAAAATTTTATCTTTTTTGGTCATAATTATCTTATAAACTAATCTTTTTTCTCCAAAATGTCAATTAATATGAGATTGACCTTTTACACTAAAAGGAGTATTTTATACTTAATTAACTGTTCTTGCCTTTGTCCATACGGCCTTGTAAAACCCCACCTGAAAGTGTTTTTTGAGGAGGTGTGACATGACTACTGACAACAAGGCAATTCAGGTGGTTGCGCGCAGCCTACTAGTGGAGATCGTGGTACCTGCGGTATCACCGGAACTTGCACGCCAAGTGCAAGAAGCTTTGAACGGAAGCAATGGTCGATTCCAGGTCGCTGAAATCGATCTCAAGGAAGATGGTTATCATCTTCAGATCCGAGCTCGAGTCCGTGATCAGGGCCTACTCCAGCAAGCCCTGCAAGATTTGGCCAACAAACTGAAGATGAGTCTTCGTGATCCCACTACCAGCAGCTAAGCGTCAACCGCCA